>JAXHTA010000659.1:0-2014 GCA_034190285.1 Thermodesulfobacteriota bacterium
GCTTAAATAGCCGGATTCATGATTTAAGCCCACTTCTTTGCTTGCACCGGCACTCAATTCCATCCTTGCCTTTTCATAGTCTTCTTTTATGGTCTTCAGCAATTCACGCCGAGAATCCAGCCTGTTCTTTTTCAGGGATGTCTCCCTTTCAAGTTCGAGTGATCTCACCTTTGTCTTGTCTATCTTATTCTCCAGATTCTCCTTGTCCTCTTTCAGGCTCGCGAGCCGGTTTTCTATTTCCCTCCGTTCATCTGAGAGCCGACCTTCCAGCTCTTCCTGCATTCTAATCTCCCCGGTAAGGGACTCAATTTCAGTCTCTTTCTTGTTGACCCTTTCTTTTAAATTGAGAAGGGCCTTGCGACACCCGGATAAATCACCGTCTCTTTCTTCCAGCTCCAGATTAATGGTCTCTGTTTTTGCGAGGTTATGGGAGAGTTCCGCGGATTTGGCGATTTCTTGCTCGACAAGTTCATCCATAGACATCTGCTTGTTTCCAGATGCTTCTTTGAGTTCATGATAGGTGTTGGCATAGAGAACAAGTTCCAGGTTTCTTATTTCCTCACTGATGGCTTTATAGCGTTTGGCCTTGGAGGCCTGTCTCTTGAGAGATCTGATCTGGCCCTGAACCTCTCCCAGTATGTCTTCCACACGCTGAAGATTAGACTCCGTAAGCTCTATCTTCTTCTGTGATGCCTCTACTTTCTTCCTGTATTTCGTGATACCGGCGGCCTCTTCCAGCATGATCCTTGTGTCTTCGGGTCTTTGATCTAAGATCATCCCGATCTTGCCCTGCCCGATAATTGAATAGGCCTTGTTTCCCAGGCCCGTATCCATGAAAACCTCCTGGATATCCCTGAGCCTGCAGGGGACATTATTTATCAGGTATTCGCTTTCCCCCGATCGGAACAACCGCCTCGTCACCATTATCTCTGTATCCTGTGAGAAAGCAGGGGGAAAAATGCCATCGCCATTTTCCAGGAGCATGGAGACCTCCGCCATTCCCATAGGTTTATTTTCAGCGGCACCATTGAATATTACGTCTTCCATACGTCGGCCTCTCAACTCTTTGGGACTCTGCTCCCCCATGCACCATCTGATAGCGTCAACAATATTGCTTTTCCCGCAGCCGTTCGGCCCGACGACCCCGCTGATTCCAAGGGGAAACGTGATTTCGAGCCTGTCAACAAAAGACTTGAAACCGAGGATTGAAACCTTCTTTATTTTCATAGTATCCTCCGGTGCCTTAACCACTGTATTCAGCGGAATATCAAAAATGTTCCAGCGCTTATCCTTTTTTACACCCTCTTATCTTAAACGAGGATTTTCGTGTCAGGATGGACACTACCCCCCGTCCTTCTACCAGTTTTTCCAGTATCTGTAAAGCAAAAATACTACATGCTGTATAGCATTGGTAACGAGCACCAAGATATGGTGCATTATGATAACGAATTTGAATAATATTGACAATGTTAGGATCAATTTCTTATTGTTAAACAAACTTATCGTGAGCTGTATTTATCTTTAGAAATTGTTGAGGGGCATGACCTTGAAGACCACTTTATCTGTATTAAAAGGGATTATCGACTGCCTTTGCGCCTTTTTGTTGGTCCTATTCTGCTTTGGGCCATTACAGGCTCAAGAGGAAGAAAAAGAAACCTATTCTATATCCCTGGTCAAGACGGCCGGAATAGAGAAAAACATCCGCGAGATTGACGACAAAAAGGTATTGACCCGGGAATATGTTGTTGAAGAAGGGGATTGGTTGTGGAAGATTTTGAGAGAGCAAGACCTGTTGAAAAGGCATAATCTGTCTGAACTGCTTTCGGTATTGAAGAAAATGAATAGGTCTTTGCGAGACCTGAACCTGATCCAGCCCGGGGAGAAGATCATTATTCCCCTCAAGATCGTCCCACTTGCATCACCCTTTGTCCACGAAGCCCGCCAACCGGAAAAAAAGACCCGGGTAACCGAGCTGAAGGATATGAATCTCGAAAATTACACGGTCAAACCGGGC
>JAXHTA010000066.1:0-12061 GCA_034190285.1 Thermodesulfobacteriota bacterium
CCCTTTTTAACGAGGGCCTTTTTTAGGTGGCCATATTTTGTCATCAGACCATAGCCATGCTTGATAGACAACACCTTACCATATCCACCGTCCCAGCCAACGTATAATGCTATTCCGTCTGCAGGCGCAACGATTGGAGTACTCATCCTCGTGGCTATATCGATTCCCCTATGAAATTCCCTTTCCCCGGTAAAAGGAGAAACCCGGTAACCGAAACGGGAACTCAGCCATCCTTTTGTTGGCCAGATGGAAGGCGTGGAGGCAAGGAGCATCTTTTGGTTTTCTAGAAACTTTTGAAGCTCGGCCTTGTGATGCTTGCCGTCAACTATCTCGCTGTCGAGGTTATCCAAAGAGCGATACATTGAACGAACCAGTTCCTTATGGTTCTTGGCCCTAGTCTGTTTTGGGTCCATAAGAATCGGGGACGAACCCCCGACACCCTGAATCTGAGTGTCGGCCTCGTTCGTTTCCAGGTTTACCATAGTCCTCAATTTGCGGTCAAATTCCGTCAGTTCGCCCACTTTGAGAGTAACTTGATCAATCCGTTGCGCCAGGTGGATGAACTGGCTCTTCTGCTGTTCGTATTCCTTTTCTATTTGAGCCAGCCGAAGCATCCTGGCTTTTGTCGTCTGATAATCTCGGAGTACCCAAAAGAGGAAAGGTATAAGAACAATAAGGAGGAGGGCAAAAAAGCCAGGCAAAAATCCTGGGATTCTGAACTGCCTGACCACCTTTGTGTCATCAGGAAGTACGAATATGCTGATTCTTTTGATTGCCAATTCACATTCTCATGTGGACAGGTTCCTGGAACAAGAATGCACCGGTTGAGTTTAGCTGTTTAATCTACCATACTTATCCTTGGGGTGTCAACCAAAAGACAACGCAAAAAATGGTTTTTCAGAAAAAAGTCCCCCCTTTGAAGAAAGGAAAGTTTTAAGATCATCTTCAAGCTTTCTTTCGTTGAAAATATGAAAAAATATTCTCTGCCAATGAGCGATTTATCCCAGATACCCTGACCAACTCTTCCGGACCGGCCTCGGCAATAGCGTCTATATTCTTGAAATATCTCAGTAAAGCTCTCTTTCTTATGTCACCGATGCCGGGGATGAGGTCCAGTTCAGATCCGGTCATGTTTTTCCCTCTAAGCCTCCTATGGTACGATATGGCCCTGCGGTGGGCCTCATCTCGTATTCGCATCATGAGTAGCAACACAGGGTGATCGTGTCTTAACGTTACAGGATTCTTTCTATAAGGTAGATAGATTTTGTCACAGTTCTCCTGCTGGTCTTCATCTGACTTTGCGATAGATACGACCTCAGGCGTGGGCAAATCCACGTGCCGTTCCAGCAACCTCTTGACAACTGACAGGTGACCTTTACCTCCGTCCACCAGAAAGAGGTCAGGCAGTTGTCCCCTGGAAACTCTTCTTTCGACCACCTCCGCCATCATTCCATAGTCATCAACACCGTTCGTCCCCTTTATTCTGTAGTCTCTATATCCCGGCATGTGCGGAAGACCTTCTACAAAGGAGACGACTGTTCCCACCGGCATATCCCCCTGCAAATTGGAGATATCGATCCCCTCAATGAACCGGGGAGGTCTTTTGAGCTTCAAGACCGACTGGACAACGTTCATCAGCTCTTCATTTTGATGTTCCGAACGGCTGGCGAGGAGGTTTTCGGCGTTTGATTCCGCCATTTCCACAAGCCTGAGCTTCTCTCCCTTAAGCGGCCTGTGGAGGACCACCTTCTTTCCCGCCAGATCGCAAAGCCATGTCGCAATAGACAAGAGATCTTCGATCGGCCTTGATATGAAAATCTGTTTTGGGATGAAGGATTCACGGGAATAATACTGTTTCAAGAATGCCTCCAGAACTTCGGTGGCGGAACCGCCCGGGACCTTGAAAGGATAATTCCGGCTCCCCACCATGCAGCCTTTACGAACAAAAAGCACGACCACCTGGTAGAAATCCTCCATTTGTGCGAGCCCGATTATATCCTGGTCCTCCATTCTCGCGGAGACCATATGCTGATCCTCTACCGTTTTCTCTATAGCCCTGATCTGATCCCTGATCTGTACGGCTTTCTCAAAATCCAACTGCCCTGCAGCCTCAGACATGTCCTTTCTTAATTGGTCAATCAGTTCCCGATTACGCCCCTCCAAAAACAGCCTGACCTGTTGGGCGATTTCCTGATATTCCGGTATGGGGACGGCATGGGTGCACGGCCCAAGGCACCGACGCATCTGATAATTCAGGCAAGGTCTGATACGTCTTGGAAGTCCCCTGCCTTTGCATTTCCGGAGTTTGAAGGCCCTGTCAATCACCTTAAGGGAACTACGAACAGATTGGGCGGAGGAATAAGGACCGAAATAAAGAGCACCGTCCTTCTTGATCTTTCTGGCAATGCTCAGTCGAGGATAGGCCTCCTTGATATCGAGCCGGAGACAGGGGTATTGTTTATCGTCCCTAAGAATGACATTGTAGCGAGGCATGAACTTCTTGATTAGATTGCTTTCAAGGATAAATGCCTCTTGTTCGGTCGATGTGAGGATGGAATCAAGTCCGCAAGCCCTTTTCACCATTAGCGCCGTTTTGGTGGGAACACCTGCCTGGTTCCTGAAATAGGACAAGACCCTTTTCTTGAGACTCTTGGCCTTGCCCACATAAATCACGCGGCCAGTGGAATCTTTGAAGAGATATACGCCCGGTCCGTCCGGAAGTATGTGTAGGAGCTTCGCTGGATCCAGTTCATATTGGGCGTGAGCAGGGTGACCTGTTCCTGAGTTTGTTAGGTTCATGATAACAGCACGCTCGTTTCAGTGCATATTGAGTTGCATTTGTTCAGGGTAAATGATAGTTATTTGCACAGTCAAGGGCATTTTCCTTGAAAGCCGGGGGGGCCGGGGAATGAGATATTCCGGGATGAGATGCTGGTTGTTTTTTGTTGTACTTATGAACTCTTTGGTCATTGGGGGATGCTCGATGAGGAAACCGGCAATGATGCCGCTGGCCGAAATTGAGGGGATACGAGGACATTTCCGCATCGGACAAATCATCCATCTGGGGACGGGAGAAGTTGTATCATTTGATCAGCTAATCGAGCAGCTGGGACTCAATGATTTGATCTTTGTAGGAGAAGTGCATGACAACCCTGATCATCATCTTATACAGGTCCAGATCTTACAGGCATTAATGGCCCGCTACGGCCTTCTGACAGTTGCCGTGGAGTTCTTCCGGGAGCCCCAACAGACAAGCGTAGACAGATACATAGGGGGCTCGTCCACTGAGACAGTCCTCCTGGAAGAGACGGAGTGGGAGAAACGATGGGGTTTCGATTACCACTTGTACCGTCCCATGATGTTGGCAGTAAAGGAAAGAGGGGGGAAAGTACTTGCCATCAATGCCCCTAATGATATTGTAGGCAAGGTGGCAAGGACCGGCCTGAGCAGTCTTACTCCGGACGAACGGAATCAGCTGGCAGAGAGCATCAATCTGGATGATGAGAGGCATCGTGACTATCTGCGCCAAGTCTATAAAGGGCATAAACACAAGGATTTGAAGAATTTTGATCATTTTTATGAGGCCCAGTGTGTCTGGGAAGACACTATGGCCGAGAATATCTCTGCATATTTGAAAAAGAACAAAGAGATTGTAGTCGTCTTTACGGGAAATGGGCATATCATTAATAGATTCGGCATACCGGATCGAGTCGTCAAGCGAGTTCCGACCACCATGACAACGGTCGTTTTATACCCTTTGACGGGTCGATTGACACTGTCGAAGAAAGCTGCCGATTATATCTGGCTAACAGGTAATCATTCCAGCAGGCATTCTCCAATGCGCCGTAAAATGTCGAAGTAAGGTGCGTGCCGGCTCCTTCAGGCTCGGAAATGCGGCCGACTTGTCCCGTCATGGAAAAGAGATCGGTCAGGATTTCGGATTTTGTGCGGAAAACAGGACAGTCGGAATCTCAGACATGCCCACTCACTGAGTCTTGTGTTTTATATGTTTCGACAACATGCACCATCATAATCCACAATTCCAATTCTGCCCGGTTTGCGGCGGTCGGCTTAATAAGTTGAGATTGAAGACCAATGAGCAGTCCAGGCTTATTTGCTCGGCCTGCGATTTCGTTTTTTATCTTGATCCGAAGGTCGTGGCCTGCTCAATACTGGAGCTTGACGGCAAGATCGTTCTCTTGAGGCGAGATATTGAGCCTCAAAAGGGGAAATGGGTCATGCCCGGCGGGTATGTTGACCGAGGTGAAGAGGTAGAGGCTGCAGCAATCAGAGAGACCAGAGAGGAATGCGGGCTGAAAATCCGGATCAACCGGCTTTTGGGCGTTTACTCTTATTCCGGACAACTGCCGGTTGTAATTGTGTATGTGGCCGAGTATCTCTCAGGTGACCTGATTCGGGGCGAAGAGACAATGGAAGCCAAATTGTTTTCGGACAAAGATATACCATGGCAGGATTTGGCCTTTGAGAGTACTGTGGATGCCCTTAAGGATTATTACGATCAGACTCGCCATTCCCCTTGCGCCAAGATCCCATGAATCAATGTTGGACCGTCATTTAACCAAGAAAGGAGAAAGGCTTTTATATGAAAATCAAACCCGAAGAAATTGATGACCTGAACCCCGAAAGACTGAAGGCTATCGTGGAAAGGTCTATGCAGGACATTTCATCAATCTACGAAGATGTCGGAGATATTGTAAAAGACGTTAAGCGCCGTGGTGACGCTGTTGCCCTGGAACACTACAGGAAGCATAAGGAAGATATCTCCTCATCTGATCTGGAGGTCACGAGAAAAGAAATCGATGACTCCTATAAACAGGTTGACTCCAAAATAGTTGATTCCTTGAAGGTCGCGGCCCATAACATAACGAAGTTCCACCAGGCGCAAATTGAACGGGAGATGTGGTCTATAGAGGTCAGGGAAGGTATTGTGGCCGGACGCATTACGAGGGCAATGGATATTGTCGGATGTTACATTCCGGGAGGAACTGCCGTCTATCCGAGTTCCGTTCTTATGACAATTCTTCCGGCCAAGGTTGCCGGCGTTGGCGAGACTGTGGCCGTGACTCCACCCGGAAAGGGGATGACGGCAAACCCGAATACTTTGGTGGCAGCTGATATTGCCGGCTGCGACCGTATTTTCAAGGTGGGAGGCCCATGGGGCGTAGCCGGACTGGCGTATGGCACTGAGACTATGCCAAGGGTGCACAAAATCGTCGGGCCGGGGAATAAGTACGTGACCGCTGCCAAGATGATGGTCTACGGTCAGGTGGACATTGATTCACCTGCCGGACCGAGCGAGGCATTGATCCTTGCTGACCACACAGGGGACCCCGAACTGATCGCAGTGGACTTTCTCTCTCAGATAGAACATGACCCCGATTCCGCAGCCGTGTTGGTCAGCCCCTCTGGAGAGCTTGTCGAGACAGTATGTGATATCATAAACAGGGAATATAATGCCCTTCCCAGAAAGGAGATATTTGAGTCTTCTTTGGCCAAACATTCATATGTGTTGGTTGCAAAAGATATGGAACAAGCTATTGATTTCACCAATGAATATGCAGCTGAACATCTTCAAATCCTGACCGAAGACCCCTTTATTACCCTGAACAAGATCAAGCATGCAGGATCGATTTTCCTGGGGCCTTACGCCCCGGTTCCAGTGGGTGATTACGCCTCCGGAACCAACCATGTCCTGCCCACCGGCCAGTGCGCACAGATGTTCTCCGGCCTCTCTGTGGACGACTTCATAAAAAAGCCTACATTCCAGTACCTGAGCAGAAAAGGGCTTGCTGGTCTTAGGGATACTGTTGTAACTCTGGCCGAAGCTGAAGGACTTCCCATCCACGCAAGGGCTGTGGAGGCGAGGTTCAAATGATGAATTTGCCGCATGACATCTTGAAAAAGACTTTGACATGAGAAGCAGAAAGTATTAAACATGTGCACTTTGGCTGGGCCGTTAGCTCAGTTAGGTAGAGCAGCGGACTTTTAATCCGTTGGTCGTGAGTTCGATTCTCGCACGGCCCACCAGAGCAATACAATCAGATGGACCCTCTCTGAGGTAAATACCTCGACGGTGACCATTTGTCGCTAATCAACGTGTAACATTGATAGCGTCCCCATCGTCTAGCCCGGTCCAGGACACCGGCCTTTCACGCCGGCAACACCGGTTCAAATCCGGTTGGGGACGCCAATATGCTCTACATCAGGTATTTATCTATCTTGAACCATTCCAAATTCTATCCTCAGTGACCAAAGACAAAGAAAAGCTGCTTGTTTGTGAAGCGGAGATCGTGAAGTTATTCGAAACCTGCCGCCTATGCCCGAGAAATTGCGGCACCAATCGGCTTGAAGATATTCATCGTACCCATGCAGGTTTTTGCAGGGAAAGCTCTCTCCTACGGGTCGCCCATGTGGGGCCCCATTTTGGCGAAGAACCACCGATTACGGGTATCAACGGATCAGGCACTGTTTTTTTTTCAGGGTGCTCTTTGAGGTGTGTTTTCTGCCAGAACTATCAGATATCAACAGGAGGCTTGGGGGAGGCCGTAGGTCTGGCTGAATTGTTAAAGAAAGTCTTAGAAATGATCCGCAGACATCCCGTCCATAATATTAATTTAGTCACTCCAGACCATTTTTTTCCTTATACCTTCCAGTTGGTCTCCCTCCTTAGACAAAAGGGACATGATCTCCCGGTTATCTATAACTTGTCCGGATATCAATCCATCGGTATGCTGAAAATGGCGGAGGGGTACGCTGATATTTATCTCCCGGACTATAAATACACTGATTCGGGTCTGGCAAACAGGCTTTCAAAATGCAAGGACTATCCAGAGGTTGCCCTCGAAGCCATTGTAGAGATGGTCAGGCAGAAAGGTTTCCTTGATTCTTTCGAAAACAGCCCCAGAATGGCTAGAAAAGGAGTCCTCGTCCGGCATTTGATACTGCCAGGAAATGTCAACAATTCCCTGAATGCACTGACCACATTATACTTGGAGTTTGGAGGTGCTTTGCCAATAAGCATCATGTCCCAATTCTGCCCTGTTCTCCCACAAAGGGATAAGGACTTAAATCGATCTCTTCTAAAGGAGGAATTTGACAAGGTCTATTCCCATGCCCTGGACCTGGGATTCGAAAATGTATTTGTTCAGTACCCTGATGAGCCAGGATCTCAGACATCAGATTTGTTAAATCTCCTTCCTGATTTCCGCCAGAAGTATCCCTTTTCGTACCAGAAATCACTTTTGCCCTTTGGTCAATGAAACGGCTTCAATTTTGGGTTTTGCAGAGTTATAGTGTGCTTTTAAGCCATTATCTCGTAAGCTCTCAAAAAGTCCGGGAACACAAAAGAGACCCACATGGCCCTTGGATAGGAGGATATACCCGGACTTTTTGAGAAGTTACATTATCTCTTTCTGCACCTGCATCAACTGATCTCTGTCTACCTTTGGATGGACTTCTATGATCTTGATCATGTCCGGTTTTATGAATGGCTTGATCTCTTCAAAATCAATCTCGCCCTGGCCGGGGGCAAAATGATCATCAAGGCCCTTTATATCATGGAGATGGGTCCCTATCATACCATTCGAATAAGTCTCCAGAATATCCCTCTGGGTGCATACCCCTAGATTTTCCAGGGCCCTGGCATGTCCCACGTCGTGCCAGTAGCGGAGCCTTCCGCCTTCGAATTCCCTGAGGATGATTCCGATCTCTTCGAAATTGGGGATTTCATGGAAATAGTACCTGTTCTCAATGCCAAGGAACACCCCGTGTTTCTCAGCTTCCCGGTTTAGTCGGTCCAGACTGAAAAGCACGGCATCGAGATTCTTCCTCTTGTTGGACTTCCGGAGATCCCTCTGCTCTTCTATAAACTCCAGTCCTTCGGCGTTCTTTGTCTTGCTGCTCTCAAATAGCTCCCTGAAACGTTCTATTGGATTTGGCATGTCCACTCGCCCAAGGTGCAAAACGACTGCCCTGGCCTCCAGGTCATTGGCGTGTTCAATCGTCCTGATTGTGAATTCCAGGGCCTTTGAGCGCTCGTCCCTATCGGTGGAAGACAATAGAAAGAGGTCGCCTCCTCCCTTCTTAATGCGAGGATCATCCGGTTTCGGAAAGAAATTGTGGATGCTTAGGACTGTTATGTCTTTTTTTAGTAAAGGCTTCATTTCGTGATACTGAGAACTGGTAATTCTGTACTCCAGCTCAACACCCCTGAACCCCAGTTCGAGGATATCCGCCACTATTCCATCCCCTGACAGGGACGGGTTAGACCACCAACAAGTTGAAATGCCAAGCATTTATTACCTCGAAAGCGTAGAGATTCTCTATCTAGAACACTGGTCACTTAGATGTCCAGAGGATCCTATTGTCGCGTAGGTTGCGACTTTGTCCAAACAAAGGGAGACTATACAAGACGATACATCAGATACCTTGCGAATGCAATCAGCTCAATCGATCTTGTTCACATAAATTTAAGCAAATGTAAGAATTTAGCAAATGACCGCGAAACATCGCAGTCATTTGCTAAAGTGTTACCACGTTTTTCTGAAAAAGGTCCCAAAAGAACGATAGCGAATCCCGCGAAGTTTTTGCTTGACAAAAAAAAGATGATCTGAGAAATCATACAGCACTATAATTATATAGATTTCTTAAATCTATAACTGAGTCAAATGAAGCTTTCTACTAGGACACGCTATGGCACAAGGTTGCTCCTTGATCTCGCTTTTCATTATGGTCAGAGCCCTGTGCAGATTGGGGACATTGCCAAAAGGCAGGATATTTCGGTCAAGTATCTGGAACAGATAATCCGCCCATTGAAAAAAGCCGGCTTTGTCGATAGCATACGTGGCCGGAAAGGAGGGCATGTTCTGGCCAAGGCTCCAGAGACAATCTCTTTGGGTCAAGTCGTCAGGCTGCTGGAGGGTGGGGGAAAACTGACAGAGTGCGTGCAAGCGCCGGAGAAATGCATTAAAGGAAAGGATTGTAGCGTTCGAGTGGCTTGGGAAGAAGCCACCGCAGCATTGTACGAAAAACTCAATTCCATCACAATTACTGACCTGCTTGTGTACAACGATCGGTTGGGAGGATAAGTCGAAATCTTACATGCAATTGAGGATCAACCATGAGAAGACGAAGATCAATGTTACCATGGGCAGTGATGCTATGTGCAATTGCCGTTGTTTCGTTTCACGCTACGGCGGCCCAGGAGACTGAAGAATGCCCGGGCAGTGTTGGCGAGATAAGAGCAGATGTCTTGACAATTGATGTGTCGGGTGTTTTTGGGGATCTTGAAAGACCGGCAGTTGTATTTCTTCATGATTCACATACAGATGCACTGGAAAAGAAGAACAAAGACTGCAACACATGCCATCTGATTGAAAAAGGCCCTCAGAAAGATCGCCTTTCCCCAAAATTCAAGCGGCTGAAGGACATTAGCAGGGATGACGTAATGGACATTTATCATACCGAGTGTATGGGATGCCATAGGGACTTGTCTGCTGATGGAGAAAAGAGCGGCCCGGTGGAGATTTGTGGAGAGTGTCACCGGGACAGGCCCGCGGCAGTGTCTACCAGACAACCCATGGGTTTTGATAGATCTCTTCATTTTCGCCATTCACGGGCGCATGAAGACAAATGTGAACGTTGTCATCATGAATATGACAAGACGGAAAAAAAGCTGTTTTATGCCAAAGAGAAGGAAGGTTCATGCCGTTATTGCCACAAGGAGGTGACAGAAGAGAACCGGATTTCTCTTAGATTGGCGTCTCATATTTCTTGCATTGACTGTCACAGAACAGCATTGACCGAGAAGAAAGTTGCCGGGCCTGTCAAATGCGTTGGGTGCCACGATGTGAAAAAACAACAGTTAATTGAAAAGGTTAAAGACGTGCCCAGGATAGGGCGAAAACAGCCTGATATTGTGCTGATCCGGCCGGACAAGCAGGATATTGATGAACAGGAACTGGCTCTCAGGACGGGCCCTGTTCCTTTCGATCATAAAACCCACGAAGGTAAAAATGAAACCTGCAGAGTGTGTCACCATGCAAGCCTGGATTCGTGCGATAAGTGCCATACGCTGGCTGGCGCAAAAGACGGAAAAGAGATCAGGCTCGAAACGGCCATGCATCAAGTGGGCAGCAAACGAAGCTGCCTGGGTTGTCATGAAATAAGCAAGCGCGAGCCCAGCTGTTCGGGATGTCATGTTTTTATGGAAAAGGGCCGCAAGAATGAGACATCGTCCTGTTTTCAATGTCATTTAAGCGCGTTGAAGGGCACCGTCTTGTCTACCGAGAAGCCGGAGATAGCCGCCGAGGAGGCACTCAGGTCAAGAAGAGCCCCGCCCGATACTCACAGGGATGAAGATATACCGGAAAAAGTTATCATCAAAGAGCTGGTGGACAAGTATGAGGGAGTTGAATTTCCTCACCGTAAGATCATTCATACACTCATAAACAACATAAAGGACAATACTCTGGCCAGTTATTTTCACGTCGAAAAGAATACGCCCTGCCGGTCATGCCATCACAACAGCCCGGGAGATGTAAAGCCTCCCCGTTGTGTGAGTTGCCACGGTAAACCCTTTGACGAAGCAGATCTATTGAGGCCCGGAATGAAAGGCGCATACCACCAGCAATGCATCGGCTGCCATAAGGCAATGGGTATTGAAAAGCCAAATGCGACCGATTGTACTGAGTGCCACAAAGAAAGAACCAAGCCGGAGAAGGTCTTCTCTGGTGGGGCACCAGCGGGCTAAACACCGATGTGACATTTCTTGAGGTATTTGTATGTCAATTTCAAGAAGGAAGTTTCTTGGTTTGGTAGGTGCAGCGGGATTGGGCACTGCTATCGGTAAACCAGCTCATACTGCCACAAACAAACAATTTAAGGGCTACCCGGGAAGCCTTGGCGTCTTGTACGATGGTACATTGTGCATAGGATGCCGGAAATGTGAAGAAGGCTGCAACGATGTAAATGACTTGCCCCCACCGGTTCGTCAATTCAGCGATCTCTCTGTACTTGATAACAGGCGAAGAACAGATGCCAACGTTTTTACGGTTATAAACAGGTATAACGGCCCTAAAGACGTTAAGGGGCCTCTTTATCGCAGAATTGGATGCAATCACTGCCTGGAGCCGGCATGCGCTTCTTCCTGCTTTGTAAAGGCATACACAAAAACAAGATTTGGGGCTGTTACCTACGACGCCTCTGTCTGCGTTGGTTGCCGGTATTGCATGGTTGCCTGCCCATTCGAGATCCCGGCCTTTGAATATGACCAGGCCCTTTCTCCCCGGATTACAAAGTGCACCATGTGTTATCCGCGAATAGTAAAAGGAAAGCTCCCCGGATGTGTGGAGGCCTGTCCAATGGAAGCCCTGACATTTGGAAAGCGTAGAGATTTGATCAAGACAGCCCGTGAACGCATCCGAAGACATCCGGATCGCTATGTGGATCACATTTATGGAGAACATGAAATGGGAGGGACGAGCTGGTTGTATCTTTCCGGAGTCCCCTTCAAGGATATAGGAATGCGAGAAGACTTGGGTGTGGCTCCCGCCGCGGAACTGACTGCCGGGGCCCTTGGTGCGGTTCCAATGGTGGTGGGGCTCTGGCCTGTCCTTCTTACTGGTATTTATGCCATATCCAAGAGGAAAGAGAAGATTTCGAAAAATGAACGAGAAGAGGCCGTCAGTACTGCGTTAGCTCAGGCAGGTGAACAGGCTGAAGCAAAGCTTTCCGAAGAGCTGAAAAAGGCCGAGGTTAAAAACAAGACAGCTATAGAAGCAGCAGTAAGAAAAGCACTTGAGCAGGCTGCCGATACCCAGACCGAGGAGGGTTCCTGATGTCCGGAGAAGCTACTTTATCCAGCAAGAGGTTTCTGACGCCCTTTGACATTATTGCCGGAATCATAGTGATAACAGGATTGACGCTTACGGTCTTGCGGTTTACCGGCGGTTTGGCAGCTGTTACAAACCTTTCCGACAACAATCCGTGGGGGATATGGATAGGCTTTGACCTGCTCGTAGGAGTTGCCCTGGCTGCAGGG
>JAXHTA010000660.1:0-2014 GCA_034190285.1 Thermodesulfobacteriota bacterium
GTCGGCAAGACGGTGGTTACAACCCTGTCCGCCGCTTCGTTGAGGCTCAAAGGGATCAGGGTTGGTGTAATGAAGCCCGTGGAAACTGGTTGCCATTTCGGGGACCACGGAGTGCTCAGGGCCCCAGATGCCGAGCTGCTAAGAAAGGCCGCCGCCGCTGAAGGGCTGATCTCCGACCACGAACTCTGCCCTTACAGGTTTCTTTATCCCGTCACCCCTGAAATTGCAGCAGAAAAGGAGGGTGGACAAATCGATCCTCAGGTCATTCTGGATATTTTGGATGGACTCAAGAGACGCTTCGATCTTGTTCTGGTTGAGGGAGCCGGTGGGCTGCTGGCGCCTGTGGCCAGAGACCTAATGATAAAAGACCTTGTAAGGATGATCGGCTCTTCCCTTTTTGTTGTCGGCCGAGCGGGACTCGGCACAATAAATCATTGTTTGCTTACCGTAAGAGCCGCCCTTTCTGACTCTATTCCCCTATCCGGCATCGTTCTGAATGCTCCCCTTGATCTCCATGGAGGAGATCTCTCAGTGGAAGACAATGCGAGGCTGATATCCTATTATAGCGGCCTTCCCGTTTGGGGGCCTTTACCCCACGACGAATCAGTCTCCGCTGGGAGAACACTGCCCTGGGAGAGTCCCTTACTTTCTGAGTGTGTTTCGCCCCTTGTCGACGCTATAGAGAAAACGTCCACGTTATGATCAATACTGATCGACCTTTACGTTAACGACAAAACCGCTCTCATGCCTGACACGGCTCTAACAGTTTACGACATACTGGGACCGGATGGTCTCCTGATCCGGTCCATAGAGGGGTTTGAGTTCCGTTCTTCCCAGATGCGGATGGCCCTCCTGATCCAGGATGCCCTCCAAAATAAGGTTCCGGCTATAATAGAGGCTGGCACGGGTACCGGCAAGACCTTAGGTTACCTTGTCCCTCTGATCTTGAGCGGTAAGAGGGCCGTCATTTCCACGGGAACCAAGAATCTCCAGGAACAGATCTTTTTCAAGGACATACCATTGCTCCGGAGGGTCACCCGCCTCAGTATAGACGCCATGATGATGAAGGGGAGAAAGAACTATCTTTGTCTTTATAGATATCACCAGTATTTTTCTCAACCCTCTCTTTTAGAGACGGGTATATCAGTGACAAGGCAAGGCCTGGAGAAATGGCTTGAGAAAACAGAATATGCTGATCGGGCCGAGCTTTCCTGGTTACCAGATGACGACACACTCTGGGATGCACTTTCCTCATCCTCCGAACAGTGTCTGGGCGCAGGCTGTCCGTTTTTGGAGGACTGTTTCTTAAGCAGACTGCGCCGCAAAGCCGCCCAATCCAGAATCATCATCGTGAACCATCACCTTTTCTTTGCCGATTTGAAGGTGAAAAAGGGTGGATTCGGGGAGATCATCCCCCGCTTCCAGGCCGCCGTGTTCGATGAGGCCCATAGTGTTGAAGAGATCGCCACTACCTATCTTGGAGAGAGCCTCAGCACAAATCAGCTGACAATTTTTGCCGGTGACCTGGAAAAAGCAATTAAGGATCTTAAAGATATTGACGCCAGCACGCTGAAAAAACACATGAACACGATAAGAGCCGGAACCGAGCACTTAAGGACGCTTTTCGATGACCAGGAAAGTAAAGGCAGGCTTGACAACGAAACACTTTTCAGAATAAGTCAAGGCCCGGCCCGTCAGATCAGTCGAGGCCTCAAGTATATTCAAGAAAAAGGCTCCCCCAAAGGATCAGAAGGTATTGCCCTACAGGCATTGGCCGTCCGGGCGAGCGAACTTGACCAGTTGTTGGGAAGGATCCTCATGCAAAGAGATGCCAATTGGTTGAGCTGGTACGAGAAGCGGAAAAGGCGCCTGTCGCTTCATGCTTCTCCCCTTGACATATCCGAGCCAATGGATGAACTCTTGTACAAAAAGGTGCAAACGGTTGGCTTTACGTCCGCCACCATATCTACAAATGGAAGCTTCGACTATATCCGCTCGCGCCTGGGTTTGGGAG
>JAXHTA010000661.1:0-2009 GCA_034190285.1 Thermodesulfobacteriota bacterium
GTTTGGTTTGCAAACAGGGCTGCCTGACCTTTTGCAGGACCCTAGCCGAAGCACTCAACCTCAAGGACCTGGATGTGGCGATGTCAGCAAAAACACCGGATCAAGGATTCTGCGAATTTAAGATCGAAAACCGGAAGTAAACGGGGTATGTGCTCAGTACTTCTATATAACAATTATATGATGAGGCTTGGGGCCTATCATGCATGACGTACTGGATACGGAAGCCGAAGACTTAAGAAGCGAAACATATTGGCCAGATTCATACAAGCGCTTCATTCGTGAGGTACTTCCAGCTCGGTTCCAGACGGATTTTGAAAATAGTCGTTTTTTCAACTCTGCATTTGGCAACACATTTGATAAGGTTTTTGGAAGTCGCGAAGACTTTTTCGCCGGAATTGTTCACCGCCTCGTAATCGGTGCCGAAAACGGCGCCGAAAAGGCGACGGGAGAAATCTACTCTGCCATGCGCCGAGGAACCTCTATTGCCGTATTGAATGAACCCTACTGCTATATTTGGGAGACCTTTTTGAATCAGGAGGACAAGCGCAAGTTCCGAGAAATTGCCTACCTTGATCTCCATGGGGAACACATTCTGGAGCATTTTTATGAAGACCATTATAGAGACGTGTTTTCTTCACATCAGGCCTTTATAACCGCCATCGTCAACCAGATACTAATCGGCGCTGAAAACGGAGTGGACGATATGCTGGTCCGGATTATACAAGCCATCGCCATGAGTTTGCCCCTCCCCAGGGCCAGAAGGTTTTCCCGCATTTTGAAGACATGGTAGCACCTCGGCTATTTGGCTAAAAACCTTATCGCCGAGGTGCCTACGAATGGCCCCAAATGCCCTTTTATATAGAAACAACGTGCACGTTCTCTACCTCCAGGACAGCCTCCCCTCTCTGATTTTTGCAGACACTCTTGTGAACAACCAACCCCTGGGATGGATTACTTGTTTTTCTTTTTTCAGTAATCTCCATTTCTATTCGGATTGTATCTCCTGCCATTACGGGCCTTTTGAATCGAACATCTCTAAAGCCGCTTAAAACGGCTGGTTCCGCAAAAATCTCTGTTTGTTCCTCCAGTCCTCCCATCATCATCAGCGTAAGCCTTCCAGGCGCCGCCTGCCATCCGAGAGGCGTTTTTTGAGCAGCTTGAGCATCATTGAAGAAAGGTGCCGTCATGCCGCTCAATCCTACTGCGAGCGTTATTGCAGTTTCAGTGATGGTTTTCGCTGGCGAAGTGAAACGGTCACCGACTTGCATGTCTTTATACTTTTTTCTTCCCATTCAACTATACTCCTTTCAGTTCTTTTTTTGCGTCACTTCGTATCACACTTGCAAGAACACTGCAAAAAAAGCAGGGATCCATGACTTTGAAAACAAGCATGAACACCGCTTTTTTCTCACAAAAAATAGAAATCCCGGCTAAGCCCGGGGTCCTTTATATAAAGGCTGCCTAATTAATGCATTAAACCAACAGCTTAGCTGGTGGTCCCGGCTTTGCTAAGCGTGTAAGTGAGTGGATTAATAAAAAGAATACGTCATTAAGATGATGGCGGTGTTCCTAAACATCAAAAGGAGGTATTCAATGAAAGATTTCAAGATTTTAGCACACGCTGTTTGGGAATGCAAATACCATGTAGTGTAGTGTGGTCTCCAAAGTATCGATTCAGGATTTTGAGCAGTGGAAGCGAAAAAAAGGATTTATCAGCAGCTTCAGGGCGCGTACTTTTTTTGCTCTCTCCTTCAGGAGAACAGGTAGATCCTCGCAACTTGCGCTCGAGGGATTGGGTATCCGCTTTGAAAGAGGTCGGCCTCGCACAACATCAGGCAATGCAAAAAACCAGGGATAGTTTTGCAGCTATTGCATTTAGTTTCGGAGAAAGCCTTTGTGAATACCCAAAGTAATGGGGCACAGGAATTCCGAGATGATCATTAAAGTGCATGGTAAATTCATCGCCGATGTCAAGGGAACTGCGGAAGGCAGCGTATTCGGAGAGGCCT
>JAXHTA010000662.1:0-2001 GCA_034190285.1 Thermodesulfobacteriota bacterium
AATTATCTTTTAGCATTTGGCTACCTTTTGATAGGTTGAATCCCTGGGATACTCAAACACCTGCCGACTCGACCGATCACTAATTCTGTTCTTCCCCGAGCACTTCTTCAATATCCAGGATGCCGACAAGACAGTCTTCCGTTTTAAAAACGCCCTTGAGAAACTTTCCCTGAAGCCCGCCAATATTGGCCGGAGGCGCTTCAAGCTTATCCCTTCTTGCTTGTACGACATCGCTGATACGGTCTATCAGAAATCCAACGTATTCACCCTTTGAGTTTACAATGATGTTGCGACTCTCGTGACTCAAACTCGTTGAAGACAGGCCGAGCTTTTTGCCGAGGTCTATTATTGTAACGATCTGGCCCCTCAGATTAAGGATGCCCATCACATAATCCGGCGCCTGGGGGACCCGTGTCATCTTGACATGTTTATTGATTTCCTGGATTTTAAGGATATCCATGCCGCACAGGGCTTCTCCCACGTAAAAGGTAGCCATTTCCACGGTCTCATTGCTCGTATTGGTGCCTGCTATTTCTTCCATCGCTTATCACCTTCACTTATACCCTGAATCTACCAACCGTCTCCTTTAATTGGTCGGCAAGCTTATTCAGCTCTTCAGCGCTCAAATTCACCTGTGAACTGCTATTGGACATCTCATTGGTTTCCTGATTAACTTCGACGATGTCTTTGGCGATCTCTTCCGCTACGGTGGAACTCTGTGTCACATTTTCAGTTACCTCTTGCATTCCTTGAGCTGCCTGGGATATGTTCCCGGCAATTTCCCCTGTAGTCACGGACTGCTCCTCCACCGCGGTGGCGATGGTGGACACGATATCATTGACGTCGTTGATCACCTTTGAGATTCCCTCGATCTCTTTCACTGTTCCGGCGGTTGAACCCTGGATACCCTCGATCTTACCTCTTATCTCCTGAGTGGCCTCCGCCGTCTGCCTGGCCAGTTCTTTGATCTCGTTGGCCACCACGGCAAAGCCCTTACCGGCTTCACCGGCCCGGGCCGCCTCTATGGTAGCGTTCAAGGCCAGAAGGTTGGTCTGCTCAGATATCTCTGTTATGGTTTCCGTGACTTTACCTATATCCTGGGCCGCATTGCCAAGTTCTCCTACGCTGGCGGAAGCGACCTGGGCCTTGGAAACGGCCTCGCCAACGATGGAGCGGGCCTTCTCTGAATTCTGCGCGATTTCGTTAACCGTGCTGGTCATCTCCTCAGTAGTCGTTGCCACAAGGTTCACGTTGGTGGAGGCCTGCTCCATGGCGGCGGCAACAGAGTTCATGTTAGAACTCATCTCTTCAGCAGCACCGGCCACGGTATCTGATCTGCCGGACACGTTCTGGGTCCCGTCGGACATCTGCGAGGAGAGCCTGGAAAGATCCTGTGAAGAGGTGCTTAAGGTTTCGGCGTTTCCGGAAATATTCTTCATGATTCCCTGGAGCTTTTCCATGAATATATTAAACCATTTTGCCAGTTCTCCGATCTCATCTTTGGATTTTGCCTCCAGTCGCCTGGTGAGATCGCCTTCTCCTTCGGCAATGTCCTTGAGCATTGCCACCATTCTTTGTATGGGCTTGCTTATAACGCCGGCGAGTAGGATGCCGACGGCAACACCTGCCGCCAGGGCAATGGCGATGATTGTGATGATGAGTTTGCGGGCTGAAGACGCATTTGATGCGATAACTGCGTTGGTTTCACTCATGCTTTTCCATCCGGTTTCGGCGATTTCCTGGGCTATCTGAACTATACGAGGGGCCATGGGGACCAGGGTCTTGGATACATCTTCATCCATCTTTTTTGATATTGCTGCAAGACCAATGAAGGCATCGAGGTATTCTTCAACAAGCTCCTCTCTTTCTCCATATCCTGCTAGCATGTCCAGTGCCCGTTCTATTCTGGTCTGGGCCTCCTTTTCCAGGTAGGGGCTGTGATTGACCAAGAAGCGGGCGGCGAATACTTGACCGGCCATCAGGTTCTTAAGGGCTACCGGC
>JAXHTA010000663.1:0-1999 GCA_034190285.1 Thermodesulfobacteriota bacterium
AAAGCCTCTCTTTCTGTGAATTTTGAGCGGTTCACCTTTAGAGGGGCTTTCATATAATCCCGGAAATGTCAAACTTTGGGAGTCCTCCGGCACAGCCGGAGGTTTACCCTGGATTAATTATGCTGAATGTACGTATTCGCGAATAATTCCATTCTAGGATAGCCCAAAGTGGGTCTCTTGTCCTGTCTGTTCATATCGGCACGTAACCCAAAAACTTGAGGTCTTCTTTTATCCGGACCGATTTTTCCTAATGTACTCTTGGTGATCGCTAATTTAGCCTGCATGCCAATAGGTTATCTGCCATATATAATAAAGAACATTAATCCTTGCATGACGGAAGATTCATGATGAATCGAGACTCCAAAGAGGGTAACCTCACAAGAAATCAGGTCTTATGCTCCTCTCCATTGGACCATACGTATCAGCATCTGTAAGAGAGCGCAAACCTTGCCGCAGTTCTTTGAATCGTTAATTCACAATAGAATTAGTATGCACTTGACATTGCTCGGTGCCCGGTTCTCGATACGACATGACAGAATCTCACTTTTCCCCGCGCTGTTTGACGAGATATAAGGGATTGACTAAGTGATTTTAAAACACCTATAATTCTAAGATTTTTCAGCTTTGAAATGATGAGAGGACGAAATGCCTTCAATGATCGATGATCTCAAGAATCCGGCTTCACTCCCTGACAGGACGGAAGAGGTATCTGTCGTCCAAACCCATATTTCCATTGTCTTTGTTGCGGATAAGTTTGTCTATAAAGTCAAGAAACCGGTCAATTTTGGTTTTCTGGATTTCTCTACTCTTGAGAAGAGGTATCATTTCTGTCGCCAGGAAGTGAGACTGAATAGAAGACTCTCAGAGGACTTATACATCGGCGTCGTACCGATTACATTTGATGGGAAAAAATACACCATGAGACAGGGCACCGGGGAGGTCGTAGAGTATGCGGTTAAGATGAAACGGTTCCCAGAGGATAGGCTGATGAAATCTCTGTTTGAGAGAGGCGCACTCACGATAGAGCACCTGGACAAAATCGCCCTGCACCTTGCGAGGTTTCATGCTGGCGCCTTAAGGAGCCATGAAATCGACCAGTTCGGTAAACCGGAAAGATTCAGAGTCAACACAGACGAGAATTTCGCTCAAGTAGAAAAATACATAACTATAACTATTGAAAGAAAAAACTTCGATGCCCTCAGAAAATGGACAGACGCTTTTTATGCCGCTAACAGGGACACCTTTATTGAAAGGATAAAGGCCGGCCGGATCAGGGACTGCCATGGTGATCTTCACATGGAACACGTCTGTTTTACGGAAGGCCTCTCCATTATTGATTGTATTGAATTCAATGATCGTTTTCGATACAGTGACACGGTGGCCGATATTGCCTTCCTGCTGATGGACCTGGAATATCACGGTGAAAAGAGATTTTCTGAACTCTTGTGGGATCGCTATAAGGGACTTGCCGGCGAGGGGGATGTGGATGCCCTCCTAACATTCTACAAGGTCTACCGTGCCTTTGTGCGAGGAAAGGTAAATAGTTTCCAGCTGGACGACGACAGTATAGGGCCTGAGAGGAAAGAGATGGCCGTACAAACGGCCATTAGGTATTTCAAGCTCGCCCACTCTTATTTGGAAAAGCCATAAGACAATCGTTAGGGTTTGGCCTTTTTAAAATGAGGCGCTTTGAGTTGAGCTCCGTAACCAGTTTACATTTGTTTCAAGGGGCCAAAGTGTTAAATCATGTGCAGGGCGCATTGTATGGAAGGAGTATTTAGATGAGGGAACCCTTTGTAAATTTCATGAAAAGAGAGCTGGAACCCGGAACGGTCTTGATAGCCTGTGGGCTACCTGCATCTTATAAGACTGAAACAACCGAGGTGATAGCGTCACTTAAGGGATATAAGATTTTAAGGACAGATTTAATCCGCCTTGAAGTGCTCAAAGGCGAGGATATATTTGACGAAAAGGTGGCCTCAAACATGAATAAGAGGAC
>JAXHTA010000664.1:0-1970 GCA_034190285.1 Thermodesulfobacteriota bacterium
GATCGCCAAAGGAAACGGTTATTTCGGGAGGGAAATGGTCGTCCATTACCGTCCTGTACATCTTCTTGAGATCATAACTCATGTCTTTCTCCATATGATTTACCTCACGGCTGACAATGGACAATAATCAACTATCATTGTCTGACTTGCGCTTTTCTACGTAGGCGTATGCACTATGATTGTGGATTGACTCAAAATTCTCGGATTCAACGGCAAACCAGGTAATGTTAGGATCATTGTTTAACTTGAGAGCGATATCCCTTACAACGTCCTCAACAAACTTCGGGTTGCTATAGGCCTTCTCGGTCACGTATTTTTCATCCTCACGTTTGAGGAGAGAATATACGTCGCTTGAGCCCGATTCCTCGACAAGCTTGATAAGATCTTCTATCCAAACGAATTTCTTGAATCTGACCTGCAGGCGGACCTCACCACGCTGATTGTGGGCACCAAAATCGCTTATCTCTTTGGAGCATGGACAGAGCGTGGTGATGGGAACGTGTATCATGATGACAAGGTCGCTTCCCTTGTTTCGAGACCCCTTGTATGTACACCTGTACTCTATAAGGCCTTCAATGCCTGTCATTGGTGCACTCTTGCTGACAAAATAGGGGAAAGTGATCTCCATGTGGGCGCTTTCTGCATTCAGCCTCTGTTTCATTTCCTCCAGGATCACAGAGAAGCTCTGAAGAGATATACGTCGGCTGTGCTCGTTGAGGATCTCGACAAAGCGACTCATGTGAGTCCCTTTATAATAACGAGGCAGATTGACATACATGTTTATCTCGGCAACCGTCTGCTGTTCCCCCATGTCCTTGTCAAGGACGGTGATGGGGTATCGGATACCCTTAACACCGACCTGATCGATATCAATATTCCTGTAATCTTTATGATCTTGTATGTTCTTCATGGTGATCTCTTCCAAAATATGGTTGCTTGTGAGTATCTTAAATCCTTGGCAAAGTCAACAAAAAGGGGTATATATGCCCTGCAAAAAATCTTTGGCCTTGTTGGACTTTTTGAACTAGACGCTGTTCAGGGTATGGAGATCGACAGTTCTACATAATGGAGGGGCGCAAGAGATGAAGGATGAAGATAAAACCAGAGAACAACTTATTGATGAACTGGTAGACATGCGGGCGAGGATTGCTGAACTGGAAAAGCTGGTAACAGAACCAAACTTGATGGATGAATTTTCCGTGGCATTGCTCTCTACATCATTGATTGGCATCTATATCGTCCAGGACGGGAAGTTTCAACTCGTCAATCCCCAGCTAGAAAGGCTTACAGGTTACAGCAAAGATGAATTGTTGGGCATGGACTCCATAAGGATTGTCCATCCTGAGGACAGGGATAAGGTTAAGACTACCTCAATGAACGTATTCAAGAGGCAAGGGCTATCCCCGTATGAATTCAGGGCCTTAACCAGAAATGGGGAGACCGTATGGACTATGCATGCCATTGCTTCTATCGAGTACCGGGCAAGAAAAGCGGTCTTGGGCAACTTCATGGACATAAGCCAGCGCAAGGAGGCAGAACTGGCTGTGGCAGAGGAAAAGGAACGTCTTGCCGTAACCTTGCGCTCAATCGGTGACGGCGTAATCTGTACTGATCGGGCAGGAAATATAGTCTTGATGAATGGAGTAGCAGAGGATCTGACCGGGTGGGAGGAGCACGACGCATACGGCAGACCACTAAATGAAGTCTTCAATATCATCAATGAAAAGACCCGGGAGCGCTGCGACAATCCCGTGGAGAAGGTATTTGAAAGTGGAGGAGTGGTTGGCCTGGCAAACCATACCGTCCTTGTATCAAAGGATGGCACCGAGAAGATATTGGCCGACAGCGGTGCTCCGATTCGGGATAGAGATGGAAAGATTGTCGGTGTGGTTCTGGTTTTCCGGGATGTTACCGAAAAGCGGAGAATAGAAGAAGAACTTCAGAAAGTAGCAAAACTGGAATCACTTGGC
>JAXHTA010000665.1:0-1969 GCA_034190285.1 Thermodesulfobacteriota bacterium
GGGCGGGGCATCCAATGCCTCAAATAGCTGGAGACTGATCCCGAGAACCTATCAGAGGAAGTTTTTTGGGGCCAAATGGCTCAAACAACCCGATCACACAAAACCAATCGCGGATCTTGGGACGATAGCTCTTATTGACAAATGGGAAAAAAGTGTTCTATACAAAAAGTTTTTGGGAATCGTATCGGTTATTGTGGAATGGCGAGAAACTGATTAGCATTCTAAGGCCCTGAGAAAAGTTGCTTTCTCAGGGCTTTTTGTCACAACCCGAGTTCTCGATGGGTTGTGAGAGTTTTGGTTCGGTTCCCGAGGAAAATCCCGGGGCTGTAAAGACGAGGAGGAGAAGTCGTATGACTGACAAAATATATGAACCTGCAGAAATTACTCCACATTTCTACCAATTGGGCACACCCTCATTTCCCACATATTTGTCTATGGGAGAGGAAGGAATGATAATTGAAGGGGGTACAGGGCCCACTTCAAACATTATTGTAAATCAAATCAAGACCCTGGGCGTTGATCCCCGGCAAATCAAGTATATTGCTCTGACGCACACGCACTCTGATCACATAGGCGCTGTTCCGCGTCTGAAGATGCTTTGGCCTCACCTGAAGGTACTGGCAAGCCCTAAAGCCGCCCAGCTACTCAAAAACAGCAAGAAGCTGGAAGAATTCCTTTGGGTTGACCGTAGCATTGCCGAGATAATGAAGGCCAAAAAGGAAATAAGGGAAATCCCGCCTACCCTGGGCCACTATGATTTCGAGGTAGACATGGCTGTTGAGGAAGGAGAAAATATCAAATTGGGCTCTGGAATACTTTGGGGTGTTTATCATACCCCCGGACATTCCCCCTGCCATATCGCCCTATATGAAGAAAAAGAAGGCACACTGATCATGGGAGATACCACTGGTTTTTATATCCCTGAAAGGGACGTTTTCTGGCCCAATTATTTTGATTCCCTTGACAGTTACTGCAGCAGTATTCGGAGGCTTTCCACCCTGCCCGCGAAGCGTGGCGCCTTGAGCCACAACTGCGTTGTTGAGGGAGAGGTTGGCAGACATTTCGAAAAGGCTCTCAGAGCCACAGAAATATACCATACAGAACTCCTGGAAAGGATCGGTAACGGGGAGGATCTTGGACAGATTGCACTGGACAAAGCCAGATGGGTGGAGACGCTGACAGACATCTTGCCTTTCAGTATAATGCACGACATGTGCAAGCTCCTAATAGGTCGTTCCAGGGCGGCTGTAAGACTTGATTTGTCTACTGATAACGGGTAAGTGAACAAAAGAGGTGTAGTATTGAAAACGTGTTACACGAAAGGACAGTAAGAATGGAACAGGGAAAACGTTTACAGATCAAGGCATCGAAGCAAATGAAGGCCATAATGGCCCAGCATTTTCTTGAACTGGATGAAGCTGCCAGGACCAAGAATAAGAAGATCGCCTGGTGTACAAGTGTAGGCCCGGCCGAGCTAGCCCTCGCAGCCGGTTTTTTGGTCTACTACCCTGAAAACCACGCCGCCATAATGGGCGCCAATCGAACAGCAGTGGACTACATCCCCGTAGCCAACGCCCATGGGTATTCCCCGGACATATGTTCGTATCTCACCAGCGACATTGGCGCTTATATGAAGGGGCATACCCCTCTCACCCAGGCCTTCGGCATCGAAGATGTCCCCAAACCGGATGTATTGCTCTATAACACGAACCAGTGCCGTGATGTTTATGACTGGTTCAGCTTTTATGCCCGGGAGTTCAAAGTGCCGATATACGGCATTAACACACCCCGAACCCAGTTTCAGATCCGCCAGGATGTAGTCTCAGCCTGCGCGGCGCAGCTTGAGGAAATGGTGCCACGGCTGGAAGAAATATCAGGCAAAGCCTTTGATATTGACAGATTTCGTGAGGTTCTTGAGACATCCCTTGACTGCACCAGGCTTTGGGGAGCAGTACTCGATACGGCAAAG
>JAXHTA010000666.1:0-1965 GCA_034190285.1 Thermodesulfobacteriota bacterium
AAAGCGGTACGTGAGCTGGGTTTAGAACGTCGTGAGACAGTTCGGTCCCTATCTTTCGTGGGCGTAGGATATTTGAGAGGATCTTTCCCTAGTACGAGAGGACCGGGATGGACGAACCTCTAGTGTACCAGTTGTCGCGCCAGCGGCATAGCTGGGTAGCTATGTTCGGAATGGATAACCGCTGAAAGCATCTAAGTGGGAAGCCAACCTCAAGATAAGATATCCCTTTCCCGTGGCGACACGGGAGCTGAAGACCCCTTGTAGACTACAAGGTTGATAGGCCGGGTGTGCAAGTGCGGTAACGTATTTAGCTAACCGGTACTAATAGGTCGTGCGGCTTGGCCATATACTTTTCCATTTATGCCCTTTGGTTGCATATTCAGTATTCTTTTAAGAATGATGTTTTAAGGCTTTTGGCCGACGTACGTCAGCCGAAAGCCACAATGAATTTTCGGTGGTAATAGCGAAGAGGTCACACCCGTTCCCATCCCGAACACGGAAGTTAAGCTCTTCAGCGCCGATGGTACTGCGTGGGAGACTGCGTGGGAGAGTAGGGCGCCGCCGGATTAACTAAAAAGCCCTTCTTATGAAGAGGGGCTTTTTTTGTTTTTGGCCCAAGGGATAGGAGGTATTGGCATTTCCATTCAGAAACAGTCTGCTGAAACAAGGCTTGCCGGCGACCTCAACAAGGTTCCCACGAATCTGCATCACGTCCACCTGATGGGCATATGCGGGACGGCAATGGCCTCTATGGCTGGGATGCTTAAGGAAAAAGGTTTTCTGGTAACTGGCTCGGATCAGAATGTTTACCCTCCCATGAGCCATTTTCTTGAGTCCCTGTCTATTCCCATGATCGAGGGCTACAGTGCGGAAAACCTCATTCCCAAACCTGATCTGGTCATTGTCGGAAATGTGATCACGAATGACAATCCCGAGGCCATTGAACTCTCACGGCAGAAACTCCCCTATATCTCCTTTCCTCAAGCACTCAAGCATTTCGCCTTCAAGGGGAAACGGACAATCGTAATCAGCGGTACTCACGGCAAGACGACCACATCCGCCCTTGTCGCCTGGATTCTGGAAAGAGCAGGCATGAACCCTGGTTTCATGATCGGTGGTATACCTCTAAATTTTCAAACTAATTTCAAATTAGCTGAAGGCCGGTATTTCGTCATAGAGGGAGATGAATACGATACGGCATTTTTTGATAAGAGACCGAAGTTCTTACACTACGACCCGTGGGCAACGATACTCACCAACATTGAATTTGACCACTCCGATATTTTCCGTGATCTCGACCATGTAGTAGGGTTTTTCAGAAAACTGATAGATATGTCTCCTATTGATGGTATACTTGTTGCCAACGGAGATGATCCGGTAATCGCAGGAGCAATAAGTCGTGCGAGATGCCGGACCGTAACCTATTCCCTATCTGAAAATGGTCTTTGGAGAGCCATTGAAACAACGACTCAACAGGAACTCACTCGCTTCAAGGTAATCAAGGAAGGGGAAGAATACATGACCCTTTTTACACCCATGTATGGCCATCATAATCTGTACAATGTTTTGTCCGCTGTTGTTCTGGCCGACTTGCTGGAAATACCCTCAAATATCATCTCTCAGTCTGTAATGAGTTTTCTCGGCGTGAGACGCAGGCAGGAAAACATCGGAGAGAAACGAGGGATTCTTATCCTGGATGATTTTGCGCATCACCCCACCGCAGTCAGAGAGACTATCGGTGCTGTAAGGGAAAAGTACAAAGGCCGTCGCCTGATTACCGTATTCGAGCCCAGGTCCAACTCCACCAGGCGAAACGTTTTTCAGGCACGATACGCTTCATCGTTTGATGATTCAGACCTTGTCATGATCCCGGAGCCCCCCTTGATGGAAAAAATCCCCCCCCACGAACGATTCTCATCTCAACGGCTCGTTGAGGATCTTGAAGCAAGGGCCCTGAAATCGTTG
>JAXHTA010000667.1:0-1961 GCA_034190285.1 Thermodesulfobacteriota bacterium
TATGGCACATCAGTTGCTTTTTTTCATTGTGGGGAGGTACAGGAGATTGATCTCGAAAAATGGCCCTTAAGTATTTACTGACAAGGGATATGTTGGTCAATCTACATAGGGCCTGGGTGGTGAATTAAGGTCAAGAAAGTAAAGATCCGAGCCCGCAGGACCCGGCTTCGGTTATCCCCGGAGGAAATTTGGTTTGTAGATAATTCACCGACTTATTGAAATTCCAATTATCAAACAGGAAAAATATAAACGCCGAACATCGAAAACTCAACATAGGACATTGAAAGTGGATGACGCTTCGCTCTTTTTTTTAATTAAATCGAAACGCCGCAGGCGCACCATAATTCGACGCTGGGTGTCGGATGTTCGATGTCGGATGTTCATTTTTTTCAAAGAAGGATCTACGCGGCATAGCCAAAGAATTCCGACCTTGCCCCGGGGACCAGATTTTCAGTATTAGAATAAAATTAATGCATAATAAGAGATATATCGCTGAGAGATTCAGCGAGTCAATGTTGAAGAAAAGAAATCAGGAATTAGCGGCCCTTTTCGGTATGAGCAACTTTCTGTCAACATCCATGGATCTTGAATATCTTTTGAAGGGGGCCTTATTCAGGGTGGTGCAATACTTCGATCTTAAGGCAGGGAGGATGTACCTATTGGATAACGAGGGGCAATACCTCCATCTCATTGCCCACCAGGGGATGGAAGCCGAAGGTCTGGAAAAAGTACATATCTATGAAGGTTTCACGGGTAAATCCGCGCGAACCAAGGCATTTATTGCCAAGCATGTGTCCGAACTGGAAGATAAAAACAGAGCAGAGATGTTGTCAAAAAAAGGATTCGAAGTCATTATCTGCGTGCCTTTGATTTCCATGGATAAGGTAGTCGGTGTCATGAATCTCGCAGCAAGTAAGTTCATCAAGCTGGATAACGACAAGATTGACCTCCTCACGACATTAGGCAACCAGGTGGCTGTGGCTGCAAATAACACAAGACTATATGAAGACCTCAATAATAAACTCAAAATTCTCAAAGAGAAGCAAGACATGCTGAAGTTCTTTACCTATTCCACTTCTCACGACCTGAAGAGTCCAGCCATTAGTCTTTACGGGCTTACAAAGCGTCTCAAGACAAAATATGGAGATATCCTCGATGAAAAGGGAAGGTCCTGCTGCGATCAAATCATGAAGACCTCCGAACAAATACTCGGTCTCATCGAAAATATCAATACATATATCATGACAAAAGAGGCGCCTTTAAACCTGGAAAGAATCAATGTCAAGGAAATCATGAAAGAAATCAGAAATGAGTTTTCACCCATTTTTAAGAAACGCAGGGTAACGTGGTCGGAACCTGAGGCCATACCAGAGATCTTCGCTGACAGACTGGCCATTGCAAGGGTTTTCCGCAATTTTGTCGATAACGCCTTAAAATACGGTGGTGAGAAAATACGTCAACTTACGGTCACTCATGAAGAAAATGACACATCCAATATCTTTTCATTCACCGATGATGGGGTTGGGATCAAGAAACATGACAGAGAAAAAATCTTTGATGTTTTTCAAAGAAATGAAACATCCAAAGGAATACCCGGATCAGGTTTGGGATTGGCTATCATAAAGCAAATAGCAGAGAGACACTTGGGCAAGGCATGGGTGGCTGCCGATTCAAAGAAGGGAACAACATTTTACATAGCCATTTCAAAACATCTTGAACGTCAAGATCACTCAGATACTATGTACCAGAAATGGCAAAAAGGGCATTAGGAATATGCCGGATGTATTGGACCTATTATTACACTGTTATAGGGTCACAACAAAACATCCCATTATTCGTTTTAACGTTGAACACAGGAGGAAACAAATGGCTAATGATATCAGAACAGATTATTTTCCCGGTAAGTATAAGAAGAGCCGGCCCACTTTATCCAAGATGGTGGATCGTTATGTTCGGGAATG
>JAXHTA010000668.1:0-1959 GCA_034190285.1 Thermodesulfobacteriota bacterium
TCGCAAAAGCCGTTTCCGCAAACAGGCGCACAGTCCAACTGACATGTTATGGGGTCTTCACCTATGGTCCTATCACATAAACCATCCCCGCAAAATCCCTGGCTTCCACAGTCCTGGGGACAAGAGAACGGATCCTCGCCATCCTCGCAAATGCCGTTTCCGCAAACAGGTGACATCTCACAGTCCAACGGGCACGTTATAGGGTCTTCACCTATGGCCTGATCACATACACCATCCCCGCAAAACCCCTGGGTCCCACAGTCCTGGGGACAGGAAAACGGATCCTCGCCGTCCTCGCAAATGCCGTTTCCGCAAACAGGTGACATCTCACAGTCCAACGGGCACGTTATAGGGTCTTCACCTATGGCCTGATCACATACACCATCCCCGCAAAACCCCTGGGTTCCGCAATCCTGAGGGCATGACTGCGGATCCTCGTCCGGGTCGCAAATGCCGTCCCCGCAATTTGAACCAGGGATGTCCACAAGAACATAATCATAACGCAAGGTCCTTGCATCAAGAACTCCATTAGGTAGCAAGTCTATTCCGAAATAGAAGGTGTTAGTCCCTGCCGACAGATTGTAATTACTCAAAATTTCAAATGAACTCAGGGAACGAAGGGGACCTTGATGAGTGGGTGAAAGGCCGTCAGCCATTGTACCCTGCACAAAATCATAGTATTTGAGGCTGCCTTCCGGTGTTATCTGAACAAGCCACCAGTCGGCCTTTCTTCCACTGTGGCTCCCCGGGTTGACGCTGATGGCAACGGAGACGGGGCCTACCGTCGGTAAGGAGACAGGTCCGTCCAAGTTGTTGATTTTTAAGTCAACTGCGTAATCCATGGCATTTCCCTGCGCCGGATATCTCTCAGGATCGGAAGTAGAGGCGGCGCGAACACGCCCGATGTCATTTCCCATTAAACAAAATACACAAATGGTAATGGATGCGGCTATTGTCAATAATAAAGGCTTTTTTTTCATATCCTTATCCTCCTTGTTCACATCGGCCAAAAGACAATTGAAGGCCTGCCCCCAACATACCTGGCCAGGACGGGAAAGAAAACCAGCGTACCGATGCCCGGATCTTTATAGCTAGGTACGGCCATAGGTAGGACTCGATTGATTTCGTCTTCCTTTAATTTAGGGGAATCCGGCCTGTCTGTCAACCAATAGCCCGGCTCCACAGAAAGACCACCGCACTCAATCTAATACGACAAGAAAATCCCCCTTAATGTACCGTTGCATGTGCGCTTCAAATGTATTGCTTGATATGTGATGCAACCTGACATAAATAAGGAAGGTAAAGGGTTGATTTGTTCTGAAGCATGAAATTCCTGAGATAGGCAATGGAGTTCAATATTACCAGTAAGAGAAGCATCTTTTCCGTGCTATGCCTCTTCTTTCTCGTTGGGGTATTCCTGCTGATAGGGTTTGGGTATTACCTCATGAGCCCGAATGAAGATGGAGGCCGTGACAAGATTGTCCTTGTAAGACATGGCTCAACATTGAAGGAAGTGGCCCATGAACTCGAGACAAGAGGGATCATCAACAATAAGAGTCTCTTTTTGTTGTGGGCCAGGCTTATGGGATATGGCAGCAAGATAAAGGCAGGAGAATATCGATTGAATTCAGGAATACCACCTGTTGAGGTCCTCGGCATTTTGTGCAAGGGGGAAATCATACTCCATTCAGCAACTATTCCTGAAGGATTCACGAGAAAACAGATAGGAGATTTACTTGAGAAGAAGGGTTTGGTTGACAAGGATGAATTTTTGTCCCTTACAGGAGATAAGGATATAGTCAAGAGTTACGGGGTATCAGCCCCAGACCTGGAAGGCTATCTATTTCCTGATACCTACCATTTTGCCCGGGGGTTGGGTTCCATGTTGATCATCGATGTGATGGTTAAGCGTTTTCTGGAGGTGGTTGGGCCGCTCCGGGAAAGGGCGCAAGATTTGGG
>JAXHTA010000669.1:0-1955 GCA_034190285.1 Thermodesulfobacteriota bacterium
CTCGGATCCAATCAACTCCACCCGCACAGTCCTTCCACCGATCATCAGCCCTCAGTCGGATACCCATGCCCTGATCTGCACGGCTTTTTCCCTGGCTCGGCCGATAATTTCGTCCAGGTCAAGAGTCAGGAGTCTTCGATTTTCCATGACAAGTTTACCATTGATGACGGAATGGACCACATCGTTCCCTCTTGCGGCATAAACCAGATGAGAGTATGGGTTATACATGGGTGTCAGATGGGGTTTGTCTGTGTCCACAATTATAATATCGCCCTTTTTCCCCGTTTCGATAGAGCCGGTGGTATCTCCCAGCCCCAATGCCTCGGCGCCTTTGATTGTGGCCATCTTCATCACCGTGACAGCATCCATCACCGTGGGATCCATGGCTTCAATCTTGTGGAGCTTTGCGGCCATATCCATCTCAGTAAAAAGGTCCAGGTTGTTATTCGAGGCACATCCGTCCGTGCCCAAGCCCACTGTCACACCCTGGGCAAGGAGTCTTGGGACCGGGGAGACACCGGATGCCAGTTTCATATTGCTCTCAGGGTTATTAATCGCTTTTACCCCGTGATCGGCCATTTTCTTGATCTCCGATTCATCGAGATGAACACAGTGATCCGCAATCAGGTGGGGTCCTAGGATACCCAATGAATATAGGTGGTCAAATGGCCTCTTACCGTATCTTTCCTTCACTTCAGCGATTTCGGTCAATGTCTCGGCCACATGGATAATCAGCGGCACTTTATGTTTCAATGAAAGTTCGTTTGCGGCAGAAAGTAGATCAGGGCTACAGGTAAAGGGGGAGTGTGGCTCGATAGCAATGGACACTAGAGGGTCATCCTCCCATTTATTGACCAGAAATTCTGTATACTCAAGGCCCTTTTCTACAGGTCCATAGTTTGGAGACGGAAAATCATACAGGACTTCCCCCACCAGAGACCTCATCCCTGCTTCCCGGGCGGCCTTGGCCACCTCGTCTTCAAACAGATACATGTCACAGAATGTGGTGGTGCCAGACATAATCATCTCTGCACAGGCAAGCATCGTCCCGGTGTAGACGAAATTCGCGTCTATCCTTCTTTCTGCGGGGAAGATATAGTTATTCAACCATTCCATAAGTGGAAGGTCGTCGGCAAGCCCTCTGAAAAGGCTCATCGCCGCATGGGTGTGGCCGTTTATCAGGCCCGGAAGGATCAACCCTCCCTTTGCATCTATGGTTTTTTTGGCCCGAAATGAGATATCGGTATTGGCCCCGACATATGAAATGGTATCGCCACGAATACACACAAGAGCGTTTTCAATGGTGGAATAATGCGCATCCATGGTCAAGATCGTACCGTTTATTATTGCGATATCAACATGTTCCATAATTACACCGCCAAAAATCATTGCCCATCATGGTTCATCCCCCGTTGACGAAGTGCCGGCCAAATGGCCTCCTGGACTCCATATTTCCACTTAGTTTTGACTAAGCCGGGAGGCGCCCAATAATACTTTCCCAGAGGGTTGCCAGCCCGGGTCCGGCCCGTTGGGCGGTCGCGATGACGTCTTCAATGGATGTCTTTTCCATGCAGTCCGGCAGGTTCACATTGGTGATGACTACAATGGCCAGGATCTTGAGACCACAATGCACGCCCGCGATTGACTCCTGCACCGTGGACATACCGACCGCATCGGCCCCGATCATCCGCAAGAAACGAGTCTCTGCAGGTGTCTCAAGGCTCGGACCCAGGACCCCGGCGTATATGCCCTGCCTGATTGAGGTCCCTGACTCAAGGGCGCTTTTCCTGGCGAGGGTGATCAAATCAGGGTCATAGACCCGGGTCATGTCCGGGAAGCGGGGCCCGAAAGTGTCAAGATTCCGACCCGAGAGCGGATTGTTGCCGCTCAGGTTAATATGGTCCTTTACGAGCATAAGATCTCCGGATTCAAAATACGGGTTCAAACCGCCGGCC
>JAXHTA010000067.1:0-12043 GCA_034190285.1 Thermodesulfobacteriota bacterium
TTCCCCAAAAACTTCGGCCTGAAAATATAGACCATCGTCGGAATAACCACCAACGCACCAACCATGTTTATAGACATGATGATCGCAAGCAAAAGACCCATCTCCGCCTGAAATTTCATGCTTGAGAGGAAATACCAGAAGATTACTCCAATCACCATGGTTGTAGCTGTGAAGAAAATCGCCTTGCCTGTAGTCTTTATGGCCTTCGTGGCAACAGAAGAAGTATATTCACCCACGGTTTGAAACTCTTCGCATAGGCGGGAAAGGAGATATATGCCATAATCGATTCCCACTCCCACTCCGACAGATACGATAGGCAGGGTATTTATGTTCAGGCCGATATCCAGCCAGCGCATGATGCTCAATGTGATCATGTTAGTGAGGTTTAGGGGTACCATAAGGATCAACGCCGCCACCACGGATCTGTATGTCAAGGAGCATAACAGGAAGACCACACTCATCACCAGGAGGACGTTCAAGAGCTGGGAGTCCTGGACCGTCTCATTAATTGCCGCCAGAACGCCTATGTTACCCGAGGCCAATCGCAAGGTACACTTCTCTCCGGCCAGCAACTCCTTTTCTTCCTCCATAAACTCCTTCACAGTTGCAATGGCGTTTCTAAGGGTATTACCCATGTGATCCTTATACCAGACGATAATATTTGCCAAACTTCTATCTCCAGCAAAATAGAGGTCATAATCTCCCGGCGCAGCGTGGACTCCCAGCCGGTAAAATATCTGCGACGATTGGAGGTCCCCCAGAGGAAGCGTCTCCCATTTGGGATGGCCTCCATAAATGTATCTGTAGATGATCGGCAAGAAGTCTGCTACAGAAAGGGTATGCCCCACAAGAGGACTGTCTTCCATATGTCTTTGAAAGGAATCGAGGATTCTCAGGAAGCGAGGGGTCTCAACCGCATCCGGGCCTTCGCCCTCAATAATGACATATAGCTCTTCTGTACCGGGAAAATTGTTGTTTATCTGATCGATGGCTATATTGTAGTCCGAGTCTTCCCACAGAAGGGGACTACCTGGATGGATGTCGCCGATATTGACTTTTGAAGCAACAATGGTGGTGAACACAGCAAGGATTATCACAAGTATCAAGGTGACGATTGCCCCTCTTCCGAAACCTATCCTTGCCATAACGCTCAGAGTCTTCTGGACTGTGCCCCTTTCAGTGTCAACGATTTGCTCTATGTTTCTGCTAGGAGGGAGCAAAGATATAAGGAGGGGCGCAAAAATGAGACCAGTAAAGACGATAGAGATCGCCCAGAAACCACACATATAGGCAAGTTTCTGTATTATTGGAATTGGTGCAACAGCTATGAATAGTATACCAAGGGCGTCTGTTACGATACCCAAAGTCCCTGGCGGCAGAATGGATGACATGCAGTCAACACAGGCCTGTTTCACATCTTGGCTTTCCTGGTAACATTCAAAATACCTTTCGGTTATCTGAACGGCGTGGCTCAAGGCTCTGGCTGTGATTAGAAGTGGTATAACCAGGACCAGCGGCTCGAGATTATAGCCTACCAACCCTACAAACCCCAGGCCCCAAATACCGCCCACTACTGTGGAGGAAACCGGTACCAAAACCCCTGTCAGGTTCCGAAAATAGAAATAGAGAAGGACAAACAGCGATAAAAAAGTCGCACCGAATATCAGCCACATCTCCTGCTGGTAATTATTAACCCAGCCCATCAATATGGGCTCTCCAGCTGCGTAAATGTCATGGTTTAAATCCGATTCCTCCTCGATGAGCCTGTTCACCGCTTTGAAGATGACCTCATGCTCCATCAAACGCTCAATAAAGCCAGCAGTGAAAAGCAACGACTTTTCATCACTGGATACCCACACACCAAAAATGCCTGGCGTCGTCCGGATTGTATCCCTGAATTGGTCCATTGAGGCTGGAACTTCTTTCATAAGGTTTTCCGTGATAATGGCATCCTTTGTGACCCTGACTTTTTTAAGTTTGTGTGAGGCAATGGAGTAAACATGGTTATGATTGACACCTGGAATGGCGTCAAGCCCGTCCGTAAGACGGATGGTTTTCTCCAGCGTCGTCCTGTTATATATATCCCCCTTCTTCACTCGAAGCATCATGAAGACCTTGAAGGGACTGCCTAATTGATCCTTGTATTTTTCATGGGTCTTTATGAAAGGATGACTGCGGGGAAAAAGGTCGGTAAGATCGGTCTTTATCACCAAGCTCTTGATCTGAAGCCCGAAAAATACAGTAATGATCAGGACGATCGCTAAGACAACGTATTTGTGTTCTATGACCCTCGTAGATATTCTTCTCACCATGATGTTCCCCCTTCATGAACCGGGTTAGTTGGTATTTCAAGCGCTACCGTTTTCCCACGCTTAATACATTAGCTAGTACTACTAATCCGAGCGGTGGTATTTAGACACTGAAAGTTGCCAGGCCTTACGAATAGTGCTTCTCAGGCACATGGATCTCTAAATGATTATTACCTAATTAGTAATCCTATAAAAGGCTGGTGGTTTCAGTGGTCAGGGGCCAGGAAGAGAATAGCTCTTATTGAGGCTCATTGAAGGGAAACAGAAGTCTTTATAGCATCTGGTATGCTGAAGCCCTTTGCGAAATCCGTGCTGGTGGGCTACCCCTGGTCTTTAAGTCTTTGTTGTTAGAAGAAGCAGTAATACCTAAACAGTCTAGAACATATGTTCTGTGCGGGAAATAATTTCGTCTTGCATCATAGGGGCCAAATCCACAAAATAGGCACTAAAACCGGCAACCCGAATCAAGAGATCCTGATAGCTTTCCGGGTTCGCTTGGGCATCTATCAATGTATCTTTTTCAACTACATTAAACTGAATGTGATAGCCCCCAAGATCAGAATATGTATTAACCAGGTGCCAGAAGTTCTTCACGGCATCAGGCCCGTCAAAAGATGATGGATGAAATTTCAGGTTGAAAAGCGTGGATTGAGCCGGCGAAGGCTTTACTTTGGTAGCGGATTTAATGACCGCAGTTGGGCCTCGCTTGTCTGTTCCAGGATATGCGGACAAGGAACCGTCTCCAAAGGGCATAGTCGCCTTCCGCCCGTCAGGTGTGGCGCCACAGCCCAGGCCATGGAAGTAATGCGCTGTGATACCCAAATAGGCCGGTTGCAGCGGCCTCCCCCAAGGGCTTCTGTAATCCATGATTACCTCAGTTGTGAGTTTGAACAAATTTCTGAGACAATTGTCAGCCTCATCAACATCGTTACCGTATTTAGGTAGATCCATGGCCAGTTTCCTTATTCTGGCATGTTCCCCATCGAAGTTGGCCGCAAGGGCATCTTTCATTTCTTTCATGGAGACTGCCCCGTTTTCGAATATCAGCTTTTTGACGGCAAAAAGGGAATTTGCCGTGGTTACCATACCTACAGGGTAACAGCTATAGAAGTCATATTTGATGCCTCCTGCCCAGAAATCTTTTCCCCTTGTAATGCAATCATCAACCAGCACGGAGTCAAGAGGAAGCGGCGTCAAATCAGGTTTTGTAGTAAATTCCAAATTTGTATTGGCGTCCATATTAGTGTGGACCTGAAAGGTAAACTGCGCTCTAAATGCCTCCATGAATTCATCATAGTCTGAGAAATTTTCTGCTGCGCCGGTCCTCACACCTATTTCTTTCCCCGTGAGTCCATGAATACCGTTGTTAAACACCAGATCCAGGCAGTGAGGAGTGCTTATGAAGAGACCGGTGAAAGGGGCAGATTTTCCGGGAATAATAAATTCCACACAACCAACCGGAGTCCAATCAGACACATCTTCTTTGTCAACTCCTAGAAGCGGTAAGGTGGCATAAGGATAATTTTCACAGAAAATAGCCGGCTTCCCTCCTCCAGTGGCAATATCTTTAGCTACTGTGAATAGCAATTCATCTGGAGCACTTTCATGATAGCGAAGAGACAGAGTGGGCTGCCTCAATTTCAGGGCCGTATCCACCTCCACAATAATACGGGAAAGCTCATTGCTACAATCCTTGCCATCTCTACCCCTGCCCCCAATGGTGATATTCTGGTAATTACTTGTTTGAGCTATCTGGGCAACTTCTAACTTCCACCATACATATATGGAAGCGAGTTTCATCCACAAGCAGGCAATAATCTCGGCCGCCTGTTCCATTGTAATTCTGCCGGCTTCCAGGTCTTCCTTATAGAACGGGTATAGATACTGGTCCATTCTACCGAAGGAGTAACCGTAAGAGTTGTTCTCCATTTCAACGCAGAGATGTGTAAAGTAAACTGCCTGAACAGCCTCATGAAATGTCCTGGCAGGGCCTTCCGGAACATGGCTGCACATATCAGCGATCTTCTCCAGTTCTGACTTCCTTTTTGCATCTTTGTCCCTTGCGGCCAATTCCCTGGCAAGACCGGCATATCTGTGTGCAAGTTTAATTACTGCGTTGCATGCAACAATACATCCCTGCCAGAAGTTATGTTTGTGATAATCTTCATTTGTAATAAGCGGCGTCTTCTTTATCATCTCCTCCACTTCTGCAATGAGCCCTTTGAAGCCGTTGGTAAGCACCTTGGGATAGTTGGGAATCATCCGCCCGGATGTGATCGTGCGGTGGTCAGTGGTCATCCTTGTTTCAATTATATTATCAATCAAGGGCCCATACCGCTGATGCCACATGGGAATATAGCTGTCCTGCAATGTCTTACCATCCCAGAACGCTATATCTCTAAAAACTGTGTCCTTGTCTTCTTCCGGTGGTATGATACGGTCCGATTCCCGGATAGCAAACTCGTCCCACTCTTCCTTCAGATAGTCTACCTGGTACTCAGGGTAATAAAGGGTCCCCACCTGATGCTTGGTAAGACACCCTACAATCAATTCTCCTTCAAAGATGTTTATTGTAGCCTCTGACATGATTCTATCGAGAGCTTTGGCCCTTCTCACACTTATCGGCTCGCCATCTGAGGTCCTCCAGTATTCGGTTAAATGATGAGCTCTCTCCCAATCTGCATGTACTGGAGACCTGATTGCTTTCTTGATTTTTCTCACCCTGTCGGTAAGAATTGCCTCTCTTGAAACAACGCTTGGTATATCCATGAATACCATCCTCTTGATTTGGGTTATCTGTTAAAGGTGCGTTTTCTTTCGAGCTACATTCAATGGAATGTCTTGTTACACTTCAGCCCTTTGAAACAAATTTGGGCTGGTTAATGATTCGTAGTAGTCTCTTTCGGCAAAGCGGCATATGCTATCCTCGTTTTATTGAAAGGCAGATCGGCCACGAGATAAAGCGCAGGACAGCCCCACAAGACAGCCTCTAAAAGACCGGTTTCTGTTCAGCCTAAGCCGGACCGCCGTTTATAGCTAAGGGGCGTGCCAAGAGCTATGAAGAATTTGTGATGCGGCCTTATCAAGAGAGACCACCACGGGCAACAGCGCCTTATTTTCAAAAGGCTAAATGATTACCTGAAACCTAATTTGACGCCGAAGCCTGTAGAAAGCAGAATCTGCCGTCTACTCGACTCCAGATTCCGCTGCTGACATCAAACTGGTCTTCGGGTAAGGCCCCATGATATCTGCCCTTAAGAGTAATGCAGGCATCCAGCCTAAACTAATTTTATAGCGTTCCAGAGGTTTCAGTGGTCAGGGGTCAGGATGAGATCAGCGCTTGTTGAAGATTATGGGAGGGACAGAACCGTCTTGCAGTCTTTGGTCTGCTCAAGTCTGTTGGGAAATCCCTTTGGTGAGATTGCCCCCATCCACTATTCTGATTAGCCTGATAATACATTAGGGAATATTATAAGTCTATCAGACTATGACGGATTTTAATGTAGGATATTCCCTTAACAGCCTGTAGGCCTTTTGCCTACATTAAGCAAAGCACTGGTGCCATGCTCTAAATACGGCTTCAAATAACCTGCCTGAAATTAGTTTCGGCCAGTGCTTTTCTTGGCCTGAACAACCGACGTGAGAATGAAATACAAGACAAGTGATGTGGCTACTCGGTTGATTATGCGGTAAGAAAGAGGAGAATTGTTTGCCCAGGGAGGCTTATGGCTTACGTATCAGTCAAATTCCCTAATAAGAATAATATACCTTGACCCAAGGAGATAACTCTCGACAAAGCCACACACCAGATCCTTGATAGTACGCAAAACGGCCCATGCGTTGTAGAAAGGGGCCTGGCATCGGCAGACAGGATAACCGCATAAAAGGTGCCTGTCTTCTGGTCTGCAAAAAGATATCCCCTGGGTCTATAATGAGATGATGTTCGTTTCAGTAGAATTGCCTCAAAATGCTATATTAATATGGACGTTTTTTTTCATCCTTGGGATTCCGCAGTCCAAGGTCTTTGGAAATGGCCTGGTAGCAATTATAGCCACCTCCCGCCAAACCACATCCTAGAGGATGCCATCCGCTCCCTGTCCCGTAAAGCCCTTTTATGGGGGTCCGATGGTCGCTCAGTTCCATTATCGGTCGGTACCATCCGACCTGGCTGCCTACAATGTCCAGGATGTTCCAGCAGCCGTTGCCGGGGGTCTGGCGAAGCCGGTTGGTTATGTCCCATGGGCTGTCTATCCGATACCCTATCACGTTGTCCCAGGTCATGTTTGGGGCAAATTTGCTCCATATGTCGAGAATGTGATCAGCATGGGGCTTCTTGAACTCGGTCCATTCCTTTTCTGTAAATACGTCGGCTGCGCAGGTATAGAGCTCATCACCGGCCATACATTTGCCCGGGGGGGCCTGGGAAGGATCGACGCCTACCGGCGGAGAATAGGTCCAGCAATCGGGATAACAATCGATATGAGGGGCCTCAGGCCATTCTCTGCCTAACTGCCTCTTCCAGAATTCCTTGGATAAACACCACGGGTCCTTGTCCATTACGGAAATATATACCACCTTATCAATATCCGGCTCCTGTTCGGCAGCCTTGTATTTGGGCGGCTCATGAAGGGCCCAGCCATCCCACCATACCCCTGCGGAGTAGTTAACGGTCAGCGCCTTTATTTTTCTTATTATGTTTTGGGGCAGATGTTCTTCACCGATCAACCTGGTGCACATCATTTGGGGAGATAACGTGCTCACAATCACCTTCGCCTCAACAGAGGTGCCGTCTTTGAGGCGAATTCCAGTAGCGCTTCCATTTTCGATAATGACCTTTTCCACCTCGGACCGTGTGAAGATCTTTCCGCCATTTTCGACCACTATCTTTTGAGCGGCATGGGCGGAGCTATGGGTGCCTCCCCTCATGTAACCGACCTCCCTCCCAGAGGACATGCTTATACCTAACAAATGCCATCCATTGCCCTGGGTGTGTGCAGGGCCTCCCCAGAATGTATACGCGGCTCTGTAAATTGCGCTTTTCACCTCTACACTCTCAAATATCTCATCGCATATCTGCATCAGAGACTTGTTTTCCCACGAGGGGTCGATAACTCCTTTGGGCGCTCTGGCAAGAGAATTCTTGAAGAAAGGATCGGGCTGGCCAGCAACCGGGGGGGTCCATACCCATCGGTGATACTCGGGGTATACGTATTCATCCCAGATCCTGCCGAATTGCATCATGGCTTCAGCGTCGCGCTTTGAGAACTTCGCCAGGCTTGCGGCCGTCTTTTCCCAGGTTGGGTCTTCTTCCCTGTGATAGAATAGCATGGAACTGTGATCCTCGATAAAAATACAACCCGTGCTGGCAGGAAAAAGCTCGCCGCCCTTCTCTTTGAAATCCGGAAAGTCTTCCCAGATAAGATCATAGTAATACGTGCAGTGAGCCGTGGAATGGTTATTGAAGGTGAATCCCGGAGCGGCGACTTCCTCTGTAGACCATCCCCCCCCCGCCTCATGCCTTACTTCGAATATGCCTGTCTTCAAACCACCGTATTTGGTGAGATACATTGCCGTTACTAAACCCTTGTTTCCTCCCCCAATCACAACCGCATCAAATTTTTCATCTGCCATGGCACTCTCCTTTTCTTGTTCTTAAATTATCCATCCTGGAATTACAGTTTCTCATGAACCTGAAAATTGCCCCTCGGTCTGCCTTTCCCTCAAGAGGAGTTGGACTATTCTTTATTTTTTCCCTTCATGGCCTTTAATATCTTTTCCGGTGTAAGAGGAAAATCCTTGATTATTGTCCCAATGGCGTCGTAAATGGCGCCCACCATGGCCGGAGTCGGGCATCCCATTGCCCCTTCGGCAAGCTCTTTGATGCCGAAAGGTCCCATAGGGTCCTTTGAATCAACAAAGACGGTTTCAATCTCCTCAGGCATATCAACTATTAAAGGCATCCTATAATTCAAGAGGTCCGGGACCATATTCTGTCCATCCTTAAATGGCACCTCTTCGTACAAGGCGTGCCCCATCTTGGCGACGGTCCCCTCTCTGAGCTGGGAAGTTGCGCCCAGAGGATTCAAAACCGTTCCACAATCCTGCGCAAATACGGTCTTATCCACCTTGACCTTGCCGGTATCCGGGTCGATTTCCACCTCCGCACACGAGGTAGAATAGCTCCAAGTATCTATGACCCCGAAAACACCCCTTTCAGCCACGATCTTGTAGAAGGCCTCTCTCCCACCTTCTGCCGCCTTTACCTGGTGATCGCCCCTCTCGGTAATAGGACCGCCATAAGGGCCTCCTATTTTTTCAATGGTGAGCCTGGCGGCTTCCTCAAAGCTCATCCCCTTGTCGGGGCTGCCTTTTACATAAACTTTTTCGTCCCGACAGACCATGTCCTTCGGGTTTGCCTCCAGTTTTTCAGACACCGCATTAAACATCTTTTCCTTGATCCTGTCTGCCGCCTGCAAGCCGGCTCGGCCATGGGCGTAACACACATTTACCGCCTGTCCGCCGAACTCTCCAGAAAAGTTCTCCGTGTCCATCCAGGCCCGCTTGATCTTTTCTATGGGTAGCCCAAAGGCCTCGGCCAGGATCATTTTCAGGGTATGAAACTGCCCCTGTCCTCCCTCATTGGCGACAATCTTAAAGCTGACGGTGCCATCGCCATTCAGGGTTACATAGCAGCCAACTGGTTCCGGCGCAAATGTCCCAGAGACAAATAGGTGTGATGAACCGATCCCCATGCCCCGGTATTGCCCCAATTTATCCCTCTTCTCTCTCCAGCCAATCTTCTCACTTGCTTTTTCAATAGTATCCAAAAAGGCGCAGGAACTCGTGCTCCAACCCTGCGGGTCCTTATCTTCCATGGTCCAGGCGTTCTTTAACCATACATCTACCGGGTCAACCCCCATTTCCCTAGCAGCCCAGAATTGCTGAACTTCCGTGGCGCATTCAAACTGTTGATTTCCTATACCACGGTAGGCCCCCAGGGGCGGCTTATTGGTGTAAACCGCTGCCCCTACCCCTATACGTACATTCGGGATCCGGTAGAATAATCGAGGCTCAAACACCAGCATTCCATGGAGCGGTAATGTCGATATTGCCCTGTAGGCGCCCACATCAGTAAGAACGTCAACATCGCGGGCCAAAATGGTTCCGTCTGTTTTGAGGCCTATCTTGCATGTTATCTTCATGCGGTTTTGCCCCAATACATTTGAGGTGTTATCTTCCCTTGAATTTACGATCTTTACGGGCCTCTCCAACTTCCGGGACAGAATTGCCGCACAATACTGGGTCGGATAGGCCGTAAAATGGCACCCGTAGCTTCCTCCTGTGTAGGCGTTAATAAGCCTGACCTTGTTATAGGGCATGTCCAGAAGGGTGGCTAGCTGTTGGCGCATCCAGAAGGCAAAGGAAAGGCTCCCCTGAATGTTCATCTTTCCAGAGATGGGATCATAACTGGCAAGGATATTATGGGGCTCACATAAGCCATACTCTCGAAGGGGAAACGAAAAGACATCCTCCCGGACATAATCCGATTCCCTGAAGGCCTTTTCCAGATCACCGATTGTCTCGGAACCTCCTTGTGAGATGTTTCCAGGAGAGTCCTCATGAAGCTGTGGGGCATCCGGTTTGAGAGCCTCCTCCATATCAAATACCGCCGGCATGGGGTCATATTCCACCTCTATCAACTCCAGGGCCTCTTCGGCAGTATCTTCATCCACTGCTGCTACTGCTGCCACTGCTTCACCAATATACCTCACACGGTCCAGAGCCAGCATGTATTGATCTGCGAGCGCCTCCGGCGGGGGAGCATCAATTCCAGGGAACCTCTCCTTAGGCAAAAAACAATACATTATGTTCTTTATCTTGGGAGTATCGTCCGCGGTTACCACTGCCTTTACACCGGCAAGCCTCTTTGCCTTAGTAGTATCGATGTTCAGTATCCTGGCATGGGCGTGGTGGCTTCTTAGTATCTTTCCGTAGAGCATACCGTCCACCTTGATATCTGACCCGAATTTGGCCTCTCCTTTGAGTTTGGGGACAAAATCCCGATCCGGAGTAGCCTTTCCGATGATGGAATATTCTTCTGTCATGACTGATCCTCCTCAACAGGAAAAGCAATCACTATCGATTGCAGAGAAGTTAAGCCTAAAATCTCACCTTTCCTGGAAATTTTCTGACTGGCTCCGGAAACTGTTTTTGATAGGCCGCCAGAAGCTCCGTTGATGGAAAAATGACCTCCAAAGGAAGCAAACTCTTTGGTGGGGTAATCGGCATATATGGTATGTATTCAGTGGGAACACTTCTTTTGAGTTCCCTGAGAGTAAACCACTCAGGCGGGTTTTTATATCCCAGGCCGTATTCGGGCGCATTCCACAGACTGTAACCGCTTTCGTCAAAGTTCAGATCGTTGGCATATCCGGCCCAGTGACCGGCGATCTCTCCGTTGACGCCTGTCTGCCTCATGTAAGGCCAGGTTTCAGTGACGAACAGTTTTCGCGCGTTGTTGTAGTATTCCTCAACGAGAGGGCCGTAACCCCATTCCTTGTCACCCACCCATACACGGATGTGGTAGTAGTCACAATACCCACCCGGTATAGATACCGACCTAACTACCCAACACTCCCGCGGTCTGAGAGACTCTCTCATAACGCGGTCAAATTCAGGGGAATGGGCATGATGTTTATGTTGCAGGGCCACATAATCATAGTAGGTCAAACCGAAAAAACCATTGGCCATCGTCTCTCCGATGATCTGGTGGGCCTCATCGCCGATCCGCCTCAGCATACCGTTGGAAAACGTCTTATAACTCCCGGCGATCGAGTCATCACCGTTTGAAGGCGTAAGCCTTCTTGTCTTCCTCAAGGAGGGAAACCAGACCCAGGTGTCATGGTCCTTTTCCTTGTTGTTGTAACTCTGAATAAGCAAGCCAGCACCCCTTATATCCGGAGGAAAAGTCCAGTGGATCATTATGCTCCAGTCGATCCCTTCCTTTTTCTCTTCAGGATACGCCGGATCGAGATATTCCCTGGGCATTGGAGGATTTTCCTCCACTCTCATTCCCTTGACTCTCCTTATCCCTTTTTCACGGGCTATGGTAAGGTACGTAGCCCCCCTGATCTGGGTTCCGTCAAAATGCTGAGCCACATAAGCCTTCTTGGCCACTTCTAGACCTGTTGTGCCAAAGCGGGACATTTCCTCTTGAGGCGTGAGCTTAAGATTTATCGTAGGCCACCTCTTTTCCAGAATAAAATTGTCTTTGTTGCTTTCAAAAGCATCTAACCTATCCTGACCCAGACTGTACACCTTAGTATCATTTCGTAAGCATTCGTAGTTGTAACAATCTTCAAACCCAAGACTCCACGTAGCGAAAACCAGCGAGGAAACAAAAATAGAAAAAGATAAGACTAATCCCTTCATTTTATACCTCCTTAAGAAATCGACTATCAGTGTCTGAATGAATACTGGGATCCATCGTCGAGTGTAGAAATATATTCGAATATTTCGAGAATCAAGATTCTTGCCCGAAGAAGGTATCCGAGAAAAAGGTGGTGTTCGGTAGAGCAGTAGCTATCTGCCTGGGCCATTATTTCATCATTTATAGAGTAACCCCTCTTTTTTAGCCTTTGCCACGGTGTCAGGCTCGGACCACCATTTGTTTCCCTTGAGGTCTTCCACCACGGCATTTGCCGCCAGGTAGCCGGCTCCCCAAATTACGCAAC
>JAXHTA010000670.1:0-1943 GCA_034190285.1 Thermodesulfobacteriota bacterium
TTTAGAACATAACGTGCCCTCAACATGCAGGGCGGGACGCACGGTCTTGTTAAAGGGCTGGTTCGCTTAAAGTTTTCTCTGTAGTTCGTCCTTAGTGATTTCACCATCTCGTAAGATCTGAGCAAGAAGACCTCGCCCAATTGCCTCCCCTTGGTGTATTGGAACAACTGTGCATCGACCATCTTTGTGTTGTAGGAAATGATGGCTGCCTTTTTTACGGATTACTACGAATCAAATTTTCGGAGAGCTCGGATGAGTTTGCTGCCAGTTATTGATGGGAATGTGGTCATGCCTTTATTGATACTTTTTGGACGCCGATAAATTCATTGTCTATCGGTTTTTACACCTCAAGGCAAAGTTCAATTGCTTCCTTTATTCTCTTCATTAAGGTATCAAGAGATTTGGCCTGAGTATGGCAACCGCGGAGAGCAGGAACAGAGGCAACAAAAAAACCATCTTCATCTCTTTCATCTTATTACTCCTCAAATTTACTTCTTTATACCATAAATGAATAATTTTTTAAAGCGCTGAACTCACCGGCCCGAAATGGCATAGCCGTTGAGGGTCAGGTGAAGTGAAATGTGGTACGCCCGGCATGGTCGTGAACTTATGGGGGGAAAGTCCCCTATACGTGAACCCTTCTAATGGATTGATATGTTAGCAGAAACATTAGCCGAAGGCAAGGGCGTTCCCGTGAGGGAGGGTCTGAAGGAAGCCGGAGTGCAAAGCGATGAGCTGACGAACAGAAACAGCATACAAGGCCCAGTCTCCGGGCAATTTAGCACAGCATAACGAAGCCCGGGGTTCAGGATGCGTATTCCGACGCATTCCGTCCACGTGTAGGTTTTCTGGAATCGAGGCGCGACGCTGGATAATTACCCCTATCAAGGATACCGTCCCTCAAAAACTTGTGAGGAGGTATCCATGGCAAAAAGGAGATTATCCATGCATAAGATCAAAGAAGGATTGAGGCTAAAATGGGGCCTCAACCTGACCAACCGGCAGATTGCCAAGAGCTGCTCTATCTCTCACTCTACCGTGGCGGATTATCTTCTCAGTGCAAAGCTGGCCAGCCTTTCGTGGCCGCTGGATCCTGAACTGGATGACACCGCTCTTGAACATCTGCTCTTTCCCGGTCCCACGTAAAAGGGTTTATGTCGAACGCCAGACCCCTGACATGGAGCAGTTGTATCAGGAGCTGAAGAAAAAAGCGTCACGCTTCAGTTCCTCTGGTACGAGTACAAACATGGAAACCCTCAGGGATATCATTACAGCCAGTTCTGTAATCTCTACCGGCAATGGTTGAAAAAGCTGGATGTCACCCTCCGGCAAGAACACCGGGCCTGGGAAAAACTATTCGTCGATTATGCAGGTCAGACCATCCCTATAGTGGACCCCGAAACCGCTGAGATTACAGATGCCCAGATTTTTCTGGCCTCCCTCGGGGCCAGCAGCTATACATTCGCAGAGGTCTCCCTGGGTCAGGATTCGCCCTCCTGGATTAACGCCCATGTCCATGCTTTTGAGTTCTTCCAAGGTGTCCCCGAGATTGTTGTGCCCGACAACCTCAAGGCCTGGGTCACCCATCCCTACCGATATAAACCCGACATCAATCCCACTTATCAGGACCTGGCAGATCATTACAATACCACCATTATCCCGGGACGATCCGCAAAGCCCCGGGATAAAGCCATGGTGGAATCAGCGGACCTTGTGTCCGAACGCTGGATCCTGGCAGCCCTGAGAAACCATACCTTCTTCAGCCTGGCGGAACTCAATAAGTCCATCGCTGAAAAACGGGAAGAACTGAACAATCGCAAGTTCCAAAAACTGAATGCCACCCGCAGACAGCTATTTGAGAAAATCGACAGACCGGCACTCAAGCCCCTTCCGTCACATCCCTATGAGTACGCCGAATGGAAGAAGGCCAGGATCAATATCGA
>JAXHTA010000671.1:0-1940 GCA_034190285.1 Thermodesulfobacteriota bacterium
TGGGGCCTGACGGGAAGATCTATGTAATGGGCGGTTTTGTTTGGTATGAGCATTCAGGAAGATTTTCCAATGTCGCCTATGACCCCAAAAAGGATACGTGGGAATATCTTAGGCCGGTTCCCGGAGGATGGATAGGGGATTATTACTATTACTACAACCCAATAAGGAAGAGGTGGAAGACTGTAAAAAAGGCGATCCGTGGTCAGACAGTCCCGAAAACAATGCTTGGAAAAATGGCAAGAAACACGGGCTTTGAACGGATCGGCGAGGGTGTTGCCCTTGCAACCGGAAAAGACGGGACTATCTACTGGCTCGGCGGCAAGAGGATTGAAACAGATCCTGGTGAAAACATTGTCCTTCCCTTTGATCCCTTCAAAGGATTGTGGCCGGAGGTAGGATTTAAGAGATTTTATTATTCGTCTAGTGCATATCGTGACAAAGCAGATTTCAAGACGAATATGCCCTCAATGTTGGAGAGACGCATTGACCACGAGGCGGTTGTTACATCTGACGGCAAGATATATGTCCTGGGAGGCAGGAGGCGTGAGGTGGTTCCGACCGGGGATGATTTTCGAGCAACAGATAAAGTAGATGTATTGGCTACAGTAGAGTGTTATGATCCTGAAACAAACAGTTGGGAATACAAAACGCCCATGCCTGCCAAACGGTTTCTTTTTGCCGCCATGGTAGGGCCGGATGATAAGATCTATGTTTTCGGTGGGGCAGGGGGATGGCCTTATGACAGGACAATGCCGGTTCTGAACAATACGGATGTATATGACCCGAAGACAGACACCTGGTCATCCCGTAGACCAATGCCCGCCAAAAGAGAATCACATGCCGGCGCATTGGGAGGCGATGGGAAGATGTATATCATGGGAGGTGGCAGTGCTGTACGTTCTCCACCTTTACGTGATGTCTTTATTTATGATCCTATTTACGACACCTGGGAACAAGGACCTTCAATGATACTCTCGCGGGCGCTTTTGGCAGCAGTGGCCACACCGGATGGCAAGATATACGCGATCGGCGGGACAGACGCGGGAGCACATGAAGGCGCAAGGGCCCTGAACGTTTTTCTCCCAAAAAAACTTGAAGCCTACACAGGAAAAGTCCAGAAAACCGTTGAAGTCCTGGATATATCGGATTGATTAAAGAGTATGCGGACCGTCCCTTCCAAAGAATAAACCGTCCTGACAGCGCTTCTGTTGAGTTTACATACGATAATAACGGCAACATGACGGTGTTGACAACGCCATCCAGCATCGCTCATGGATTCGGCTATGATTTCGTCAACAGCAATACATCATACCAGGCCCCTCTAAGCGGCGCTTACACCTATCTCTATGACAAGGACAGGCGTTTGGTCCAGACCAGTTTCCCTTCAGGGAACCAGGTCAACAATGTTTATGATAAGACCAGGCTTGTCCAGATCCAAACACCGGAAGGAAATATTGATTTAAATTATTCATGCAGCACAAGGCTGAGTTCGATCCTGAAAGACACAGAATCCATCGTCTACGAATACGACGGTTCTCTGCTCACATCCGAGACCTTGGGCGGGACCCTTACACAAACCTTATCATACACCTACAATAACGACTTTGACCTCCAGAGTTTCAGCTATTCCGGCAATACCCATACCTACGGCTATGATGATGAAGGTCTCTTGACCGCCGCAGGAGCCTATACCATTGCCCGCAATGCCCAAAACGGCCTGCCCGAGGCGGTTACCGGAGGCGGACTAAACCTGGCCCGCACCTTTAATGGTTATGGGGAACTGGATATTCAGAGTTTTACAGTAGGGGGACAGGGTCTTACTTCATGGAACCTGACAAGGGATGATAATGGAAGGATCACCAACAAGACAGAGACGGTTGAAGGTGTGACGGCCAATTATGTCTACACCTACGATCCAATGGGGAGGCTTTTGACTGTTA
>JAXHTA010000672.1:0-1933 GCA_034190285.1 Thermodesulfobacteriota bacterium
GAGATGATTATTGAGGGCATCCTTTAACTTTTCTTCGGGTGTAAGGTTGCTGTTGGTTATTTCCCGGATGGTCTTGTTGATTTCGAGCACGGATTGCTCCATTACCGCGCTCAGGATCTCTTCTTTATTCTTGAAGTGATAAAAGATGGTGCTTTTGCCGGTCCTCGCTTGCTTTGCGATCTCCTCTAAGGTGGTGTTACTGTAACCATTTTCACAGATCAATTTTGTGGCTGCTGCCAGTATCTTTCCCCTTGTATTTTCACCTTGATTCTTCTTTACTTTTCCCACGGCTTTTCCTCGCCTTTTGGCGTTCGACCAAATATTTGGTCTAAGCATAGGCGGCGTTTATCTTTTTGTCAAGCGTAAAAGGACTTTTTTTCGAGAATTTCTTTGCGAAAGAGATGTGCATAGACCGGTCCGCCGTAGGAAACTATTAAGTTGAAAGCAAACAAGGGCTCCTAAGAGATATTACCCCCGAAATGAAAGGGTTGACAAATTCCCTTCATGAAAATAGGGTGAAATAAATGGAAATGGACAAGAAAATGCAGATTATCAGTGTGGCCGCTGAATTGATGAGTAGAAAGGGGTACAGGGATACCACCTTAAATGAGATCGCTAGCGGTGTTGGACTGGACAAGAGTTCGCTTTTTCACTATTTCAGAGACAAGAACGGTATACTCGATATGGTCGTGGGCCAAAGTTTAATGGAGGCCATTGACAGTCTTAAGGATATCTGCTCTGATTCTTCAAGAGGTCCCGACGTCAAGCTGAAGCTGGCGATAAGGGTCCATGTGGAGACACTCGTAAAGAATTTCCACAGCATCAAGGTCTTCTTCGACGAATTCAGGTCTTTTTCAAGAAAGAAACAGGTGAAGTTTACGGACGAAAGGAAGGAGTATGAGAGACTATTTGAGATGATAGTGACAGAGGTCCAGAGAAAGGGTCCGCTTAAAGGGTTTAATTCCAAGATAGTCACCTTCGGCATCGTGGGAATGTGCAACTGGCTGATCCACTGGTACAAAGAGGACCCCTCCTATCTCTCTCCCCAGGAGATAGCCGAGACCTTTTATAATATGCTTTCCCTCAAATAATACGTTCATCTCTCCCAAAGACCACAAGTTCGTTGCCTTTACCATACCAGCAAAGCGTCATCTTCAGCCTTTCCAATAGGCTTACAGCCATGCTAGTGGGCGAACCAAAGGAAGCTATGGTGGGTACGCCCCCCTTTACGATCTTTTTTATCATCTCAACCGAGACCCTCCCGCTTAAGAGCATCAATTTGTCGGATGTGGTTATGCCTTCGAGAAGGCACCTTCCCAATATCTTGTCCACGCAGTTATGCCTGCCTATGTCTTCGGAAAACAGGACTATCTCACCCTCCGGGCCGGCAAGGGCCGCCGAATGGTTTCCCCTTGATTCCTTGTAAAGGGGCGACATACGACCGAATTTTTCCATCGTCTCAAGGAGGACCTGTCCCCTGACTTGCAGATCGGATTCAACAGAAGGAAGTTCCTCTCCTACGCGCTCATGGAAGCTAACGCCTGCCGAGGCTATATGTCTCCGGGGAACGACCTCTTTCGGCCCAACCACCTTGACCCGGGCCAAGTATTCCTCTTTATCTCTTCCGACCTCTAAGGCAGCAATGCAGTCATTGTTGTCAATAAGACCCTCTGATAGGAGAAAGCCGACCACGAGGTTGTCCAAATCATCAGGTGAACATTGAAGCACTGCGAACCTGTTGTCGTTTACTCTGACCTCCAGGGTTACCTCTGTTATTATATTCTTCTTGCCTTTGGAACTCCCTGATGAGGAAAAGATCAAGACATCCAATGCACTTCATCATATCGGGGACGATGGAGTTACCGACCAGTTTGTTTTTCAGCCACTTAAACACCTTGACAAAACCCTCGACAAACCCTTTGACGAACTTGGC
>JAXHTA010000673.1:0-1930 GCA_034190285.1 Thermodesulfobacteriota bacterium
CAGAAATCAAGATCTTATCTGCCAATGGATCAAGGAATTTCCCAAATACGGTAATCTTCCCGTACTTCCTTGCAAAAAAGCCATCCAGGATGTCTGTTATGAAGGCTAATCCCAAGGATAGGGCTGCCAGGAAGCTACCGAACCTGCCGGGAAAGTTTAGGCATATGAAGACTACAGGAATGCAGGCCAGTCTGACAATAGTCAACGCATTGGGCAGGTTTCCCACCTTCTCGTGTGTCCCCTGTTCCATTTATATGCCACCCGTATTGTTTCTGATATTGGTGCTTTGCTGCATAATTAGTTAGCGCTTACCGGATGCGGACCCAAAGGCTTGCTGGCGTTGATGATAGGGCAGAACTAATTGAAATTGTGAAGAAATATTAGAAAGGCAGAAGACTCATGAGGCTCATTCAGGCCTCGAGTTGTACAAGTGATAATAGTCCATGACCCTTTCCACAAAGGCTTTGGTCTCGGGAAAGGGTGGTATGCCCTGATAGGACTCCACGTTTTCAGGTCCCGCATTGTATGCAGCAACCGCCAATTCCTTATTGTTTTGGAAACGGTCCAATAAAAGGCTGAGGTAGCGGGTGCCTCCAAAGATATTCTCTTCCGGGTTAAACGGATTGTCAACATCCATTGCCTCGGCCGTTTGGGGCATCAGCTGCATCAGTCCTAATGCCCCCTTGCGGGAAATTGCACGGCGGTCGAAGCCGGATTCGGCCTTAATGACCGCCTTGACCAGGGAGGGGTCTATCCCGAACCGTCTTGATGCCTGGTCGATAATTCCCTCATATGCGCCTATATACTCCGAAGGGTCCTTGCGTTGTGTCCGGATGTAAAGTCTGTAACGGCTCTCCGTTTTAATGTTGGTGAAATGCCACACCCCGTCCTTGTCCACGTAGCGGTAAATGTCCGCCGTTACCGGGCTATTGACGAAAAGTGAGAGGGCCAGGGCCAAAGCGGCGGCCAGAATTACCCTTGCGGGAGACATAGTTAGCCCAGTTTCTGCCAGTCTGCAAGGAACTTTTCCAGACCTATATCCGTTAGGGGATGATTAATCAGTTGCTGGATAACCTTGTAGGGTATGGTCGCGATGTCCGCTCCCATGAGGGCCGCATCAAGTACATGGACGGGATTTCGGACGCTTGCCACAATCACCTCGGTCTCAAAACCGTAACTATCATAGATTGTTATAATCTGTTCAACCAGTTCCATTCCCCTGTGGCTAATATCATCTAATCTCCCCACAAAAGGACTTATGTAGGAGGCCCCTGCTTTGGCCGCCATCAACGCCTGAACCGGAGAAAAACAGAGCGTCACATTGGTCTCGATACCTTCCTGCGCCAGGATCTTGACTGCCTTCAGGCCCTCTTCTATCAATGGTATCTTAACCACGATGTTGTCTGCCAGCTCAGCCAGTTCCCTGGCCTCCCTTAACATCTCTTCCGCCTCAACACTGACCACCTCGGCACTGACCGGGCCGTCCACGAGACCGCATATCTCCTTTATGAGTCCTTTGAACTCCCTACCTTCTTTGGAGACCAAGCTGGGATTGGTGGTCACACCATCAACCATGCCCAACTGATTAGCCTTCTTGATCTCATCTATATTGGCAGTATCAATGAAAAACTTCATGGAACCTCCCTTACCCACTTAAGGATCTTGTTATCATTAAATCACCAAATCACAGCACTCCGCAGCTTTTCGCGCCTATCAATTCATTTCATTCTCAAATCTATCGGCACATTCCTTGGAACAAAAAAAACGCTCCTTCCCGCCTACAATCTTTCTTCGGGCGTCCCTGCGAGGGATATAGGTCTTACATTGGGGGTCCTGCACCATCTCGTCTATTACACCGTTACTTCTTCTCTGATCTATCTTACCTGGGAATCCGAAAAGACCCCTCACACCACGGTAAAAGATGTAGCCG
>JAXHTA010000674.1:0-1919 GCA_034190285.1 Thermodesulfobacteriota bacterium
TGTCCCATTCATTTATGACATATGCCAGGTCCTCTTTCTGCACGTCTTTTTTTTGCTCATCAATTCTAAGGCTCACCTCCTGTGTCAGAGGGACCCTTTTAACGCACACAATAATGTTCATATTTTACACCTCCTAAGGATTTTCAGAAAAAGAATGAAAAAACATCGGCATCTCAGCCGAGAGTAGATATGAGCAATTCCATTAGATCAACAACCTTCATCTCCTCCTCCAGACCACCGGTTTTTATGGCATCTTCAAAATGAATGAGACAGAACGGACAGGCGGTAACAATGATGTTCGCACCCGCCTCCCTGGCCATCTGTAACCTTTTCTCGGCCATCCTGATTTCTTCCTGCTCAATCTCATGCCACAGGATGATATCCCCCCCTCCACAACAAAAACTCCGATCCCGGGATTTCTTCATCTCGACAAGATTCAAGCCGGGAAGCGCCTGGAGCAATTCTCTGGGCGCATCATAGACCCCGTTGTGGCGGCCCAGATAGCAGGGATCGTGATAAGTATAGGTGGCTCCTCTATCCTGCCTTGTAACAGGTTTCAAGCGCCCGGCTTCGATCAGGGATAGAAAAAACTGTGTGTAGTGGTATATCTCAAAGGAGGCAGGATAGTCTTTTTTCAGCGTATTGAATGCGTGGGGATCAGTGGTGACGATTCGTTTAAAGCGGATGCCTTTGAGGGCGTCTATGTTCTCTTCAACAAGTAGCTGAAAGAGGCCCTCTTCTCCCATACGGCGGACCTGATGTCCTGAATCCTTTTCAAGCGGCCCAAGAATGCCGAAGTCAACGCCGGCAAGATGCAGCCCTTTTACGATTGCAGAGGCAATGGCCTGGACCCTTGGATCGTATGAGCCATAGCTATCTACAAAGTATAATACCTCCACTTCGTCTCCCTCTCTTAACAGCCTTACCGGGACTGCGTCATTTTCCGTGATCCAGTCGGCCCGTTTTGCAGCCGGTTTTCCAAAAGGATTTCCGGTCTTCTCAACATGCATCAGTATCTGATTGAATGTGTTGGGATTCTGAGATGTCTCAATGAGATGACGTCTTATGTCTATAATCTTGTCGATATATTCTATGAAAACGGGGCATTCTTCCTCACAGGCACCACATGTGGTACATGACCATATCTCATCACCGGTAACTGATCCGCCTGTCATGATCGTTTCATCTCCTTTTTCTTCTCCTCTGCCCTTTGACTTGAAGACAGGATACTTGTGATAGGCGTGATCCCTCAGTTTGATGGTGAGCATTTTGGGCGAAAGGGGTCTCCCCACGGTATTGGCTGGACAGTTGTCAGAGCAGCGCCCGCATTCAGTACAGGAGCAAAGATCAAGGATATGCTTCCAGGTGAAATCCTCAACTTTTTCCACACCCAGATTCTCCAGCTCTTCGATATCCTCAACGCCCCATCTTGCGGGTTTTATCGACCCTTTGGAGAGTTTCCTGAAAAATACATTTGGTAGGGCGGTTATGATATGGAAGTGCTTTGAGATGGGTAACAGGTTTAGAAAAAGGAAAAAGACCAGGATGTGGAGCCAGTAACTCAGCTGATGGACGGTCTCCAGAAATTGATGTTCAAGGCCTTTAAGGGCAAAGGCTCCAAGCTGGGCTGCAGGGAGCCATTTCGCATCCGACGTATCGGAGCCCATGGAAAGGATTGCGGATCCTTCAAAGAACATGTCGGTTATCATTAGAGAGCAGATAAGGGAAAGGACAAGATAGGCCTCAAACTTGTGACTTCCTTCGTACCTTTCGGGTCTTCCGATGGCACGAGTGAGTATGCCCATTATTCTCTCGCATCGTGTCGGAGATAGTGATAGGGGGCGTCAAGACGGCCAGGGTTTGCACCTCGTCGTCGCGTACTGGCCACTCCGCATGAGGCCCCAGGGTGACCTGGTTCC
>JAXHTA010000675.1:0-1917 GCA_034190285.1 Thermodesulfobacteriota bacterium
ACTTTGAAACATCAAACTGGACATGGGATCCTGTTGCCAAGGCTTATTACTGGCATCGTTTTTATTCCCATCAACCAGATTTAAATTATGATAACCCAAAGGTTCAAGAGACAATCTTTAAGATTATGGATTACTGGTTTGGCATGGGGGTTGATGGATTGAGGTTAGATGCAGTCCCTTATCTTTTTGAAAGAGAAGGCACAAACTGTGAAAATCTACCAGAAACTTATGAATTTTTAAAAAAACTTCGGGCACATGTAAGTAGTAAGTTTAAGGATAAGATGCTTCTCGCTGAGGCAAACCAGTGGCCAGAGGATGCAGCTGCCTACTTCGGGAATGGAAACACATGCCACATGGCCTTCCACTTCCCTCTTATGCCAAGAATATTTATGGCTCTATGGATGGAGGATAAATTCCCTATAATTGATATCCTTGACCAGACTCCCTCGGTACCTGATACATGCCAGTGGGCCCTTTTTTTGAGAAATCACGATGAACTCACCCTTGAGATGGTAACTGATGAGGAGAGAGATTATATGTACCGGGTTTATGCCAGAGATCCCAACACTAGAATTAACCTTGGGATTCGAAGACGTCTCGCACCTCTTTTGGGAAGTCACCGCAGGAGGATAGAGCTTATAAATATCCTTCTCCTCTCTTTACCAGGAACCCCTATTATATATTATGGAGATGAAATTGGCATGGGAGATAACTATTATCTTGGAGACAGAAACGGTGTAAGAACTCCCATGCAGTGGAGTGCAGACCGAAATGCTGGCTTTTCCAAGGCAAACCCACAAAAGCTCTATCTTCCCATTATCATCGATCCAGAGTACCATTACGAAGCTATCAATGTAGAGAATCAGGAGAGGAATCAGGCTTCCCTTCTATGGTGGGTGAAACGAGTGATAGCCATGAGAAAGCGTTTTATGGCCTTTGGAAGAGGAAGTATGGAATTTGTACCCTCAGACAATCCAAAGGTCCTTGCATTCGTACGTCAATACCATGATGAAAGTATCCTTGTAGTAGCCAACCTTTCTCGATTTTCTCAGGCAGTGAAACTCGACCTTTCGAGGTTTTCTGGATACGTTCCAGAGGAGGTCTTCAGTAAAAATAGATTTCCCGCCATTCAGGATTCTTCCTATGTACTCACACTCGGGTTTCATGGTTACTACTGGTTTTCACTTCAAAGAGAAAGAGAATCCATAGCAATTGGAGAAAGGGAAATTATCCCAGAGTTACGAGTCATTGGAAGTTGGGAAACAGTTTTTCAAGGGAAAACAAGGGAGAAGCTGGAACGAGAGATATTCCCTCTCTATATTAAGGGATGCAGATGGTTTGGTGGTAAGGCACGAAGGTTGCAGCAGATAAGGATTCTTGAATATGTTACGATAAAGATGAACCATTCTAGTACGCAACTCCTCTTTCTTGAAGTTCGATATGCGGAAGGGTTATCTGAGATATATCTCCTTCCCCTTTCCTTTTCCTCGGGAGAACAGGCAGAAAGAGTCATTCAAGAAGATCCAGGTGCCGTTGTTGCACGAGTTATAAGTGAAAGTCTCAATGGGATTATCTACGATGCGGTTTATGATACTGAATTTAGACAAAATCTCCTTCGGCAGATTTCAAAGAGACAGATCTTAAAGGGAACCAAGGGACAACTCATCGCCTATCCGGGGAAATTTTATAAAAATAGAAAGAAAGAGTTCCCCTTGGAAAAATCTCAGGTATTGAAGGGAGAACAAAGCAATTCTTCTCTTCTTTATGGAAATGAACTCTTTTTAAAGCTATACAGACATCTAGATGAGGGGTTAAACCCAGACCTGGAAATGGGACGGTTTCTCACAGAAAGGATCAATTTCCCTCATGTTTCGCCATTTGCTGGAGCGATAGAGTATAGAAGCACTACATCTGAAC
>JAXHTA010000676.1:0-1916 GCA_034190285.1 Thermodesulfobacteriota bacterium
CAGGAATGGTATGACGAAGAAACGCCTGATAGCAAACAGAGACCAAATGCCACCCATAAACCTTTCGCCGACCTCAATAACTTAATGAAAGAGAAAAAGTAGCTTATAAATTTCGCTACCGGCGAAAGAATAGAATAGTAGAATAGGGGACAGGAAATTATTTCCGAAAAAATTCTCATCATTCCGTCTTTAACACGCAGGATGATTTCTTTCCCCACAAGGGTATGCGGCACCACATAGCTGTTGCTTTCAAATCGAACCGTGCAGTCTTTATGCACCTTTCGGTATACTCGGTAAGATGTGTCAAACGCCTGCCGAGGCAACGCCTTCAAATGAGGGGCTTCTCCGGCAAAGCGTAAGCAGACCACTTCATGCGTCGTTCCGTGAATCCGTTTCTCTTTCTTTTCCAACCAAGCCTGAATATCTCGATTCGCCGTTTCCACGCAGACAAAACCATATCCGTGCCAGAATCCCTCCCGGATAAAACTGTAAGGTCTCTCTACTTTACCCTTCACCCACGCCGCACAGGAAGGGGCGACCTCCGGCTTAAATCCATAATATGGACCTTGCGTTTTACGATCTCATAACTGCCACTAAACCCCATGTTCGACAGCCTCTCGTACATCCACGTGCCGGTATAAAAAATATCCTCCGAAAGCCAAGCTTCAAGATTGCCCATATAGGGGTCAAGAAGACTTTTTCTCTTCCCTTTCCCTTTTTGACTATCTGGAAACTCAGGATTTTCAAGGTACTTCTTAACTGTATTACGGCTGATTCCCAACTTCCGCGCTATCTTCCTTTGGCTAAGGCCCCTTCCCTTCAATGTGGAAATGTCCAATATGGTCCCATTTTTTCAAAGCCCTCCTCCTATCTCACTGGGATTAAATTCCATATCTTACACTTAATCCCTTTCCTCTACCAGGGTGGCTCACTTTTAAACGACCATTATTGGTTCAATTTATCACGACCATTTACATATGTCGTATTCTTCGGCAGAGACGGACAGAAACTCAACCGCGTCCGGGCCGGCGTAAGAAAAGGAAGACGCTGTAAAACCAAACGAGCCATCTACCGCAAGGGTTGTTTCCAAGGGCGAGACGCCGGATTCGGTATCCGCGGTTATCCTGATATAATCACCTTGTGTCGCCCCATCTATTGCTATGGATGTCGTTGTTGTATTGCCTGCGGTATCCGTGGCCGTAATGGTGTTTTCACCTTCCCCAAGGGGGACATGGTTGGCCACAAACTTATTGCCGTAAACCAGGGCAATGACCCCGTTGATAACCACACCGGTCTCATTGCCGGCGCTGTTGCTAATCGTTCCCTGGACCATAACATCAGGCCGGGTGATGGTTGCACTATCCAAAGGCGAAGTGATGGATATTGTTATCGGGCTGATAATTATCGTGACACCGTCCGTAGCCTCACCTCCGGGGCCTGTGGCGGTGATAGAGTAGGTGGTGGTTTCGGTGGGAGTAACCCTCAGAGAACCTTTGACCGGCACGCTGCCGATACCCTGATCGATTTCACAGGAATCAGCATAAGTTGAATTCCATACCGAGATGGGGGACATTCACCTTCGTCCAAAGGGCTCCCATCAATCCTCCTCCAAAAAAGAAAAGGCGGTTAAGAAAAAACGTCTCAACTGCCTTGGCATGTCTTGCTATCAGGAGTTGCTTAAACCGGATAAATATAAGCTGCAAACAAAGAGGCGTTAAATCTTTATTCTGTACTCGGTATAGAAGTATGTCAAAAGTGGCGGCCCCTTTTGTTATGTAAGAGCAGATTCACTTCTTTCTTGTCCATGGGCTAATGCTCCGAATTATAGCCGAATGTCTGGCACCAATACCTTGCACCGTCAGCTCCCAATATGCTTGCAATACCCATTTCATGGTAAGTCGGGTCCATAATATTGG
>JAXHTA010000677.1:0-1910 GCA_034190285.1 Thermodesulfobacteriota bacterium
TCTAAAACGAAAACAGGGTTAGGAATATTATTGAATATGGCATAATACTTTTTTTCTGATGTCTCTAATTTCTTTTCAAGCTGTTTGCTGAGAGTGATATCCAGGTTCATTTCCATTGCGGCGACAATTTCGCCCTCAGAGTCTTTAATCGGAGCGGTCCTGGTAATCCAATGGGTAATCGTCCCATCCTTGTTAATCCCTGTCTCTTCACTGCGGTGGGACATGCCATCTTTAAAAGTCTTCTCGATCGGGCAATTCGGGCACTTGTCTTCACGCCCCTTGTAAGCGGTAAAGCAGTATGCACCAGGCTTTGGATCGAAATTCTCGGCAAATTCGCGATTATATTTTAGAAGCCTATAATTCCTGTCGTGAACGGTAATGAGGCAGGGGACCTGCTCGAAAAGGTTGCGGTATTCATTCCCTTGCCTTTGCAGTTCAAGTTGTCTGCTTTTTTTCTTCGGCTCCATAGTACATTTAAGGAGAAGGATGAGTTTATTGACCAGCAGAATGGGGCTGGTCGCTTAGTTTATCCCGAAACGCCTCTGTTAAGGAGAGGTTCAAATCTAGTGCAAGACTTTGCTCCGGCAAACCGAGGGCCAGTCCAACGAGCTGGGGGAGGTAAAGAACGGTAACGGTCAGGTCTTCATGGCGGATACGGGAGATTTTTCTTTGATAGGCTTCAAGGTTTATTTGGCACATTGGACAGACTGTGACGATGGCGTCTGCTCCTTTGGCCCCCTTTAATATGGCTGCTACCAATTCAATACCTACCCCCATTTTTGTGCTCATGTGGGATGCGCCACAGCATTTTCCACCCATACCCCATGTATGTACCTTTGCCCCCAATACATCGATGATTGGCTCCATGGATTTGGGTTTTTCCGGGTCGTCAAACACCGGATAAGGGCGAAGACATTGACAACCGTAGTAGGGAGCGATAGTTAAGCCATTTAAGTGCCTTCTTATGATTGGTCGGAAGGCGTCAACACCGATGTCGTTGGTAATAATATCCAGGATATGCCTGACGCGCATTGTCCCCTTCAACTCTAGCCTGTCTTCCAGTAAGACCAGATTTATTTGACTAAGGATTCCAGGATCGTTACGTGTCTTTTCTTCAACTTTCTTCAAGTTTAAATAGCATGCGCTGCAAGGCGCCAGTATATCCTTGGTGTCGCCGGTTCTCTCTGCAAGTGCGAGATTGCGAGCGGGAAGTACAAGGGAAAGGAGGCGACTGGTGGGTTCGGCAGCGCTGGCCCCGCAACAGGTCCAGTCTTCTAATTCCAATAGCTCGACGCCGAGAGCCTGCATTAATGCGCGGGTGGAGATATCATATTCACGGGCGGTTCCCTCTAGAGAACACCCTGGGTAATACAGGTATCTCATTATTGTTCCTCCACTTCCTTTGCTTTGCGGAATATTGCTTCTAATGAAGCATGGCCTTTTGAGGGAGGCCGCAAAGAAACCCTTCTCTTGGTCATAAGTTTCATGCCCAATGGGGCAAAGCGGATGGGGGTGAAGGGATTTTTCATTGAAAAAAAATACTGTGTCATAAACTCAATCTCCCTCACACGACCATGGCGACGAACGCTATCCATGAAATTTCTGCAAAAAAGTGTGCTTTGCCTGTATAAGGATAAATGCTCTTTCAAAGCTATGCGTTTAAGCGCCCCTATGGCCTCGGTGAGGGGAAGACCCCTGGGGCACCTGAGAGTGCAGTGATAACAGGACGAACACATGGTGAAGGTCTTACTACTAAATATGTCATGTTTTTTCCCCATAAGGACCATGCGCCACATTTTGCGGGGTGTATAATCCATGGCAAAGGCATTGGGACATGACCCTGTGCACGTTCCGCACTGGATACAGGTCCTAACCATATCCTGTATTGGGGCCAGAGGATTAGATGGTTG
>JAXHTA010000678.1:0-1887 GCA_034190285.1 Thermodesulfobacteriota bacterium
GTTCCTCCCCTTAATACATAAGGATGAAGACAAAGATATGGCCTTGGAAGAGGTGGAGGCAAGGCACATTAACAAGATATTGAGGAAAACTAACGGCAGCAGGACCGAAGCGGCCGCTATTCTGGGAATAGACCGGAGAACCCTCTATCGAAAAATAAAGAAATACAAGTTAGCGTTTGAATGAAGACATTTTTTTCTTCGTCCCTCACTTTCTTGTCGACAATACTATCCATGTTTTCCCCTGGACGATACCTAGGTATAAGTTGGCGCAATGGGACAAAATGCCCCAGTGTCTCGCAAAAGCGTCTCGATCACACACCAGATTAGGAAGCCGGCTCCCCCCCTTACCCAAAAAACTCCTTATAAATCAAACCTTTAACTATTTTGGGCATTTTGGCACGTGTGTTGCATTTAGAATAGTCAAAAGTTCATGTAATAGCTTTTATTCATTTCTCTTGAAAATTTGTCGAACTCCTCAAGAACGAAATCATGATAAGGAGGTGTTAATTATGGGAGAAATTACAATCATAGGTCTTCTCTACTTTTGTGCCCTTATGGTATTGGCCTGGTTCGTTGGTGAGCTTGTAAGCGATAGCTGAGAAGTAAAAAACTTGTGGGTACCTGAATAGTATTATCTTACTGGCCGTATGGTAAACAAACGGGTTACAAAAGTGGAGTTGTCTGGGAGGGAGTGGCCATAGAAGGCACTCCCTCTCACAAGGTCAGGACCTACCTTCCCTAAGAATCCCTCGGCTTGGCCGGAGCAAGCCTAAAAGTAAACCGAACCAATTTCTTACTAGATAACCAGCCGCCCCGCACGTGTTTCGGACCTAATCAATTCTAATCCCTTCACATCGATCGTTTATTTGTTTTGACACCCCACAACGTTTTCCATATACTTCTTCCCTAAGAGAGATTCCTTGTCAAATTGATCGATCTACTTCCATCGTTTATGGGTTACTGGGTCAAGCCTTCCAGAGGATTAAGCAATGAAAATAAAACTTATTATAGGGTTAGGGTTTCTGGCCCTCGTATTGCTCTGGTCATTAGTCTCCATCTATCCTGACTGGCTTTGGTTCGAGAGCCTGGACTTTTCGCCCGTTTTCTGGACCATGCTTCTGAGCAAGTCCGGATTCGGCTTGGTGGTCTGGTTGATTCTGATTCTTCTCGTATCCTTGAACCTTTACGCGGCCAGGCGGTTGAATCCGGGGAAGGGACCAGAAATGGTCCATCAAGGCAAAGACGTTTATCTCGGCCTCTCATCCAGAGCCTTAAATTCACTCCTTATAGCCTTTATCGTGATCCTGAGTTTCGTTGTTGCATCGAAAGGATCCAACCGGTGGGATTTGGTCCTGCGCTATCTGTATCAACAACCCTTTGGCGGGGCCGACCCTGTTTTTAATAAAGACATTGCTTTTTACGTGTTTTCTCTTCCCTTTTACGCATTTGTCCGAGAGGGATTACTGGTCCTTTTTGTTATGGCCGGCCTGGTGACAATTTGTTGGTATTTAAAGGATGGTGCGCTTCAAATAGAGGGTGAATTTGTTCAATCTGAAGGCATCCCCACTTCGCTACCCAGAATAACAATTTCACAAAATGCCAAAAAGCATCTCGCCTTTCTTGGAGGAATAATTGTACTCCTCGTCGCCTGCGGTTATCAGCTAAGAATATATGGACTCCTGTATTCGACACAGGGACCCGCCTTCGGTGCCAGCTATACCGATATCCACATGAAGGTCCTGGCCTTTAGAATCTTGATCGTCATTTCCCTTGGCCTGGCCCTGGTGCTTTTCCTGAACGCCTTCAAGTTCAGGAAGAAATTAGTCTGGATGGCGATCGGAATCTGGGCAGGGTCCGTATTGCTGTTTACCGCCGCCCTTCCCCTCC
>JAXHTA010000679.1:0-1884 GCA_034190285.1 Thermodesulfobacteriota bacterium
TTGATCCGCATCGATAAAGAACTCCGACCCCTCAACCGGAATAGGTTTCCGCCTTCCCGTTGTATCCGGCTCTGTTAGACGGGTCGTGATACATTCAATACCGGAAACCTTTCCGTTTTCACTTGAGATCCTTATGGGGGCCGTCAGAAAATGGATTTTCACGCCTTCCTTTTCAGCCTCTTCCACCTCCTCGGGTTCAGCAAGCATTTCGGATGCAGATCGTCGGTATACTATGTGAGCTTCGCTAGCGCCAAGTCGAAGGGCAACGCGGGCGCCGTCCAGGGCAGAGTGACCACCACCGATAATCACGAACTTGCCTGACACTTGCTTCACTTTGCCCAGGTGGACATTCCTCAAAAAGGATGCGACATCTTCGATCCCATTCGGGGCATCTTCACCCGGGAGTCCAAGCTTCAGGCTTTTCCAGGCGCCGATGGCCAGAAAAATCGCCTTGGCACCATGCGCCCGGAGATCTTCGATAGTCAGGTCATTTCCAATTTCAGTGTTGGTTTGAATCTCTATTCCGTAACGCTTTAGGTTTTCGATCTCTTCGTTCAATACAGCCCGCGGCAGGCGGTGTTCAGGAATGCCGTATCTCATCATTCCACCAGCCTCCGGCATGGATTCGTATACGGTGACTTGATACCCGTCGAGGGCAAGAAAATATGCGGCAGTGAGCCCCGCCGGGCCAGATCCGACAATAGCCACATTTTCGTTTTTCGGAATTATTTCAGGGACCGGGATTTCACCAAGTCTTACATGGTCGGCGGCTACTCTTTTGAGTTCTCTGATGGAGATTGCCTCATCCACTTCAAGACGCCTACAGCTCTTTTCACAACGATGCGGGCAGACACGGCCTAGTACGCCGGGAAGAGGGAGATCCTTCATTATGATTTCGATGGCCTCCCTGTATTTCCCCACCTTGACCATGGCCACATAACCCTGAACATTCAGCCGGGCTGGGCATGCCAGTCTACAGGGGGCTGTATCCTTTTTCTCTATGGCAAAGCCGCCGGGGATGGCTTGGGCGTAAGGTTTGTAGGTGGCTTTCCGGTTTGCCAGTCCGATGTCGTACTCACTGGGTCTCTCAACAGGACAGACATCCGCGCAATCACCACAGGCAGTGCAGGCCTCCGGATCAATGTAGCGTGGGGATTTGCGAAGGCTTACCTGGAAATTGCCATCTTTTCCATTGATGTTTTCGACGTTTGTACAGGTGTGGAGTTCAATGTTGATGTGCCGGCCGACCTCGACCAGCTTAGGAGAAATAATTCACATAGCGCAGTCATTGGTGGGAAAAGTCTTGTCCAGTTGAGACATGACACCGCCAATGGCCGGAGATTTTTCTACAAGATGCACATAAAAGCCTGCATCCGCCAAATCCAGGGCAGCTTGCATCCCGGCAATGCCGCTACCCACAACCATCACGGCACCGCAGACACTTTGAGCTGTTTCTGCGTTCATTACTGACTCCTCGTTAGGAAAATCCCTACATCATGATAAACTCTAAATCTTTAATGCACCCTCGTTCGCTGAAAGGAAGCTCACTTCAAGATTGTGAAAAAAGTCATTAAGAGGATTTATAAAGAAAAAGGTCTTTTTCTGTCAAGAGGTATTTCCAGCCCTCAATGTGCTTGAACGGCCATTTTTTTTGTGATTTAATTTAGTTGTAATTTCTTGGCCCGGCATATCATCTTATTGAGAATCCATTTTAAGGCTTGCTGGACGGTCAACGATACCCCGGTGTCTACCGGTCAGGAAGAAGTAAGTTCTCAAAAAGTCCGGGAATACAAAAGGGCCATGTGGGTCTCTTTTTTAAAGGCCGCAACATAAATTCTTACGCCGCACGTTCAACGCCCCCTGGCTAATTAAATACTACCTCAG
>JAXHTA010000068.1:0-11963 GCA_034190285.1 Thermodesulfobacteriota bacterium
GGACAAAATGACGGCCTCCGGTGTATCATCAATAATAAGGTCAACTCCTGTAGCCGCTTCAATAGCACGGATATTTCTTCCTTCTCTGCCTATAATTCTCCCCTTCATATCTTCGTTGGGCAAATTAACTACAGAAACGGTCTTTTCGGCTACATAATCCCCAGCATATCTTCTTACAGCCAAGGCAAGAATTTCCTGAGCCTTCCGACCGGCCTTGCCTTTTGCCTCGTTTTCGATCTTTCGCATCAGTTTGGCAGCATCATGCTTTGCCTCTGATTCCATAGAGTCGATAAGCACTTGCTTCGCTTCTTCGCTGGACATACCCGCCATATCTTCCAACTGCCTCGTCTGATCCGCTATGATACGCTCACAATCCGCCTGTTTCTTCTTTAGATCCTTTTCAATCTGGTCAATAGACTTTTCTCTTTCGGCAGTCCTGCCCTCTCTCTTTTCAATCTGCGCAGTTTTTCTATCTAGACTCTCCTCTTTGTGAAACAGTCTTCTTTCCTGGATAACCAACTGCTCTTTCTTTTCCTTCGTCTCCCTCTCAAATTCCACTTTCATCTGGTAGAGGATATCCTTAGCTTGAAATGCGGCCTCTTTTTTTGTCGCCTTGGCCTCTTTTTGGGCTTCAGCCAAGATCTTCTCAGAGTATTTCTCTATGGAATCGGTCCTGCTTTCTACGAACTTCTTGCGGACAAAGAAACCAGCAGGGATACCTGCAACCAGGCCCAATAGAATGATACCTATGGTATAAATCGCTGTCATAGCAACATGACACTCCTGAACTTCCCCTACAATAAGAAAAAGTGCCGTTTCCAGGCAGTAAATCATGGAACAAATAGAATAATAGAATAGGATCGAAGGATTAAGGGAGTTAATCCTGACCAAAAGAAGGGATAAAAAAAGGGATGTCCTTAAAGGGTTGGCTCCAACTCAGCTTGATCTTCCCCGTCTCACGAACTTCATCACACCATTTATAGTATATCTGCCTTTCTTTATTCAACAAAAATCGTCTTTATATCATTATACCCTTAGCGGATTTAGCCCTTTTGATCTTTAACCCCTATTACGATCTCTTATGATTTTCCAGCTTCCAAATCGCACCCACACCACGTGATCAAACGCCACAAATCAGGGGAATATACATGCCCAAGATAACGGGAGAGTCATTGAAACCCAACTGCCGGATTAAAAAAGGGGCAGTTGTCTTACCTCGTGACGGAATCAATCTGGTAATTCAGAGCCCGTGCCCGTTTCTGTACATCTCTGACCAGATCATCACGCTTTTTCAGCAGCTGAAAATACTCACTGGCGATGTGAAAGGCAGCCAATATGGCGACCTTCTTCTCTGAAAGCCCGCCCGCGCTATTGCTGATCTCCATGAACTTGTCGTTCACAAACTGTGCGATTTCTTGGACGTGCTTTTCACCTTCGTCACTCTTTATGAGGTACTCGTGATCAAGGATTCTGACTCTGATGGGCTTCTCCAAGCGTCTTCACCGTGAGCTAAATTTCTATTTGTTCAATCTTCTCCAAGAGGGACACAATTTTTTCCCTGGCCATCTCCCTAGCTGACCTTAGGGCCTCCAATTGCTCAACCATATCGCTTATTTGTCTTTCCTGAACTTGTATCTTCTCGGCAAGAGACTCCTTCTCACGTTTAAGAGCGGTTATTAATTCAATGAAGTTATCTATCTTCTCTTCAAGCATTTGGAATTGATCAATGTCATCCATTGTATTCATTGCACTCCCGTCCCTATTTAGTGTCCATCCACAGATAAGGGCTCTTGTTCTAGATCACGGCACGCGAAAAAACAACCGCAGGCATATATCAGATATACTGAGGATTGTTTTCGAGCATAACACAGAGATTGGCAAAAAAGACCATTGGTGGATGGACATTAGTTAAGATCCAAAATTTTTGCATGATATCGAGTATATCCGAAAACGTCAACAAAAAAGGCAAATGCCTCGGACACTTGCCTTTTGCCAAATATTGATTATGTCTTTTTCCTAATGCTCCTCCGATCTGGAGGAGAATGCTGTTGTATGAGCTATCTTGCCTTTTCGGCTACCTTAATACGAGCGATGGCCCTTTTCAAAGCCACCTCTACGCGTAAAAAGTCGATTCCTTCGTTGTCGCGATCCTTCTCAAGCCTCTGTCTGGCCCTTTCCATGGCCCGCTGCGCACGCGTCAAATCGATGTCAACAGACTTTTCAGCTGTATCTACCAGTACCGAAATCTTGTTATCAGAGACCTCGGCGAAGCCGGTGCTCACGGCAAGGTATTCTGTTTGGCCCCCCGAGGAATAACGGATTTCCCCGGGCACAATTCCAGACAGAAAAGGGACATGCCCCTTTAACACGCCAAACTCACCCAAGGTCCCAGGAGCGACAACGACATCGACCTCTTGACTGACCATGATTCTTTCAGGGGTCACAATTTCCAGATACAGGTTTTCCATGAATCAAATACCTCTGTTCAATGAACAAACGAAAGGAGCTTTTTCGTCGATGTCTTCATTGGCGTCAACACTCATTCCGCAAAATCACACACTATATTCTTGAGGTTAATCCGGCTATGGCGAATCGGCCACCTTGATCTCAACGCAAAAACCTGGCCTTCGCTCAGACACTACCTATTTGCAGCAGCCGTCTTCTCCGCCTTTTCTTGTGCCTCTTCAATTCCCCCTACCATGTAAAAGGCCGCCTCCGGGAGATCATCGTGCTTCCCCTCGATAATCTCCTTAAATCCCTTGATAGTCTCTTTCACAGGGACATATTTCCCCTTTGTGCCGGTAAAGGTCTCGGCCACATGGAAGGGCTGGGAGAGAAAGCGCTGCATTCTCCTGGCACGGGCAACCGTCAGTTTGTCTTCATCAGAGAGCTCATCCATCCCGAGAATCGCGATAATATCCTGAAGGTCTTTGTATTTTTGTAATATCTGCTGGACCTGTCTTGCAACAGAATAGTGCTCGTCTCCAAGAACTGCCGGGTCGAGGATTCGAGACGTTGAATCCAGTGGATCAACAGCAGGGTAAATTCCAAGCTCAGTGATCTGCCTCGAAAGAACAACAGTACCGTCGAGATGAGCAAAAGTCGTGGCGGGTGCCGGGTCTGTCAGGTCATCGGCAGGCACGTAAACACACTGCACCGATGTAATGGAGCCCTTGGTTGTTGATGTGATCCTTTCCTGCAGTTCACCCAAGTCGGTCCCCAACGTGGGCTGGTACCCGACGGCAGAAGGCATACGGCCAAGTAAGGCCGATACCTCTGAACCGGCCTGCGTGAACCGGAAGATATTGTCGATAAACAAGAGAACATCCTGACCCTTTTCATCCCTGTAATACTCAGCCGCAGTAAGGGCCGAAAGGGCCACCCTTGCGCGTGCGCCGGGTGGTTCGGTCATCTGCCCGTAGATCAGGGCCGCCTTTGGAAGAACACCAGATTCCTTCATCTCCAAATAAAGATCATTTCCCTCCCTGGTCCTCTCGCCAACGCCGGCGAAAACGCTGATACCGCCGTGCTGCATAGCAATATTATGGATCATTTCCATCATGACCACAGTCTTGCCCACTCCAGCCCCACCGAACATCCCCATTTTTCCGCCACGTGGAAATGGGACAAGAAGGTCTATAACCTTGACCCCTGTCTCAAGGACGTTGACCGAGGTATCCTGTTCCTCAAATGCAGGCGCATGTCTGTGAATGGGGTAAAATTCCGTGGCATTCACCGGGCCAAGCCCATCCACCGGTTTCCCCACTACGTTGAGTACTCGCCCCAAACCGGGGTCTCCAACAGGCATTTGAATCGGCTTTCCCGAATTCTTGGCCTTCATACCCCGAACAAGGCCGTCAGTTACGTCCATGCCAATGCATCGGACCACATTGTCGCCCAAGTGTTGGGCCACCTCCACAACAAGGTTATCTTCTGTATCGTCAATAGCCGGGTTGGTCAGAAAGAGCGCCGTAAAAATCTCAGGAAGTTCTCCATCTGCAAACTCTACATCGACGACCGGACCTATGACTTGAATTATTTTGCCCTCATTCATGATTAAATAAAGACCTCCTTTTAACGTAACGCGTAGGCTCTTTCAAATGATTGTCACTGGGTCCAACTTCAAGAGCTCCCCGCGGTCCCCACCCTATTTTGTTTGAAAGTGGCTAAATAGCAGTACTTTATGAACAGACCATCATGCCTTCTTTAAGGCCTCGGCGCCACCTACGATGTCCATGAGGTCGGCCGTAATCGCTGCCTGTCGAGCCTTATTGTACACCAACGTAAGATTTTCTATCAGATCATTACAGTTTTTGGTGGCGTTGTCCATGGCGGCCATGCGGGCAGCATGCTCACTTGTCTCATTCTGTAGAAACGCATTAAGAATCTGGACACTAACATGCTGGGGTAGCAGATCAACCAAAAGGCCCTCTGGATCAGGTTCACACACGTATTCAGCAGCTACTGCCTCTTCCTGCCCTTCTTCAGTCTTCGGGGGCTCAATCGGAATGAGCTTTGTTAGTGTGGGAACTTGTTTGGCAAGATTGAAAAAGCCACTATATAACATATAAACTTCATCAACTTCATCCGACATAAATCGCTCAACAAAACCCTTTGTCATCTGATTTACAAAAGAGATACCGATAGTGCCGTATATATTGGCATAGCTATTAGCAATATCATAATTTCTTTTGCTGAAATAGTCTCTTCCCTTTTTTCCCACAGTAGTTAAGCTGCACTCAACCTCATTGGCCTTCTGCTTTTTTATCCACTTTTCGGCGAAGCTTATTAGGTTAGTGTTGAAGCTCCCGCAAAGGCCTCTATCGCCCGTGAAGTGAAGCAACTCGATCCTGGATATCCGCTCCTTTTTTACAAGCAATGGATGAATATCAGGTTCCATACGGCTTGCCAAGTTGTCCAGGACCTCAGAAAACTTCGCAGCATAGGGCTCAAAACTCTCCATTCTCATCTGGGCGCCCCTGAGTCTGGCCGCAGCAACCATATTCATGGCTTTTGTAATCTGTTGCGTTTTCTTTACAGCCCCTATCTTCCGCAAAATGTCTCTTAAGGTTGCCATTTATCCTTTTTCTCTCTATTCATGTGTTCATTTGAGCCTGCTGTGGGCAGACCGCAGGAGAATTAAACCACAGTACACTGACTTGTCAGCTGAATCGTCAAGTGGTTTAGTAGTTGGAATCACTCAACTATTCGAACCTTCAAGCGTCCGATACTAAACACCAGGCTGGAAGATCTCCTTGAATTCATCAAGGGACTTCTTCATTTTTTCCTCAAGCTCTTCGCTTAGATCATTCTTCTCCTTGATTTCTTTCAGGATTTCAGGGTGCTTGCTTTCGAGAAACTCGATCATCTGCTTTTCATATTCGCTCACGGCCTCTACCGGCGAGTCGTCCAGGTATCCATATGCTCCTGCGAACAGGATAGCAATCTGTTTTTCGGCCGCCATAGGCTGATACTGAAGCTGTTTCAGCACTTCCACCAGCCTCTGGCCACGGCTCAGCTGTTGCTGGGTGGCCTTGTCCAGGTCGCTGCCAAATTGGGCGAATGCCTCCAGTTCCCTGAATTGGGCCATGTCAAGACGAAGAGTTCCAGCGACCTTTTTCATGGCCTTGGTCTGCGCAGCGCCTCCGACCCGAGATACCGAAAGGCCCACGTTAATGGCAGGCCTGACCCCAGAGAAGAAAAGGCCAGGTTCCAAATATACCTGACCATCAGTAATAGAAATCACATTAGTGGGGATATAGGCAGAAACGTCACCTGCCTGGGTTTCAATGACAGGAAGCGCTGTGAGAGATCCTCCTCCAAGGTCATCGTTGAGCTTGGCGGCGCGTTCCAGTAAGCGGGAATGATTATAAAAAATATCCCCGGGGAAGGCCTCGCGGCCGGGCGGCCGCCTCAGCAGGAGGGAAACCTGCCTGTATGCCGCGGCCTGCTTGGAGAGGTCATCATAAATGATCAAAGCATGTTTCCCCTGATCCCGGTAATATTCACCAATAGCACAACCCGAATAGGGTGAAATGAACTGCTGGGTGGCAGGATCACTGGCGCATGCCGCAACAACCGTGGTATATTCCATGGCACCATGATGTTCGAGTACGTCTACCACCTGAGCCACGGTGGATTTTTTCTGTCCCACGGCCACATAAATACAAAAAATATCAGTGTCTTTCTGATTGATAATGGCGTCCACGCAAATGGCCGTCTTGCCGATCTGCCGGTCTCCGATTATCAGTTCCCTCTGCCCTCTCCCAATGGGAGTCATGGCGTCAATGGACTTGATCCCCGTATACATGGGCTCATTCACCGGCTGGCGTTGGATCACGCCGGGGGCCACCGTTTCGATGCGGCGAAACTCGGTGGCGTTGATGGGTCCTTTGCCGTCAAGTGGCTGACCTACCGCATCAATAACCCGTCCAAGGACTGCTTCCCCAACCGGAATCTCAGCAATCCTGCCTGTCCTCTTGACAACGTGGCCCTCCTTCACCTTGGAGTCGTCACCCATAATAGCGACACCCACATTATCCTCTTCCAGGTTCAGGCACAGGCCGTAAATGCCGCCGGGAAATTCAAGCATTTCCATGGCCATGGCGTTTTCAACTCCATAGACACGAGCGATGCCATCACCGACGGACAGTACAGTCCCGGTCTCGCTCACCTCCACCTTTTTTTCGTAATCCTTAATCTGACTGCGGATTACCTGGCTTATTTCTTCTGCTCTGATCTCCATTAGTTGTGTTCACCCCTTTTCAATGATTCTTTTAGCCCGTCGAGCTGGGCCCTCACACTGCCATCCAATACCAAATCTCCTATCCTCGCAACAAGTCCTCCGATCAGCGACTCATCTTCTTTCACCTCTGTTCTGACCTCCTTTGAAGTCAGTACAGCCAATGCTTTTTCGAGTTTGTCCAATGCTTCGGGTTTCAATGGCCTGGCCGTAATGATCTCAGCACGGGTGACATTTGAAATCTCATCGGTGAGCTTTGAATAGTAATCAGATATGTCCTCGATTGCACCGATCCTGTTCTTATCGAGAAGAAGCCTCAAGAAGTTATTGAGCACATCGGAGAAAGCGCCCTGTTCCAACACAAATTCAAGTACTTTGTTCCTGTCCTCCACTGAAAACAGCTGGTTGGAAATCACCTGAAAGAACTCGGTGTTGGCTGAGCAGAAAACTGCAAATTCTTGTAGATTTTGCCCATAAACCCCATACTGGCCGTCTTCTTGCCCTATGCTTAGCAGCGCCTTGGCGTATCTCTTTGAAATCTTTGAACCAATCAATGCAACTTCTCCACTCTCTCTATGAATTCATTAACCAGGTGATCCTGGTCACTATCCTTGATCTCTTTTTCAATAATCTCCCGGGCCTTCTGGGCTGCAACATCCACCACTTCCTGCCTCAGCCTGTCTCTGGCAGCCAGAATCTCGCGTTCTATGGTCACATCAGCTTGCGCCAAAATCTGTGAGACTCTTTCCTTTGCCTGGGCAATAATTCTATCCTTTTCCGCCGCGCCTTCAGCCCTGAATTGATCGATTATTTCCGTTTTCTTAACCTCAAATTCTCTTAGTCTCTTCTCAATCTCTTGATAGCGGCCTTCTACCGCATCCTTTTCGGCCTTCAAATCATCAAACCTTTTCCTGATTTCCTGGATTCGAGCCCCGAAAAACCCCGTAATTCCAGTTTTTTTGACCACTACTACAAGAATGATGACCAACAGCGCGAAATTGATACAACGTGCAAGCAAGTCTAACAATTTCTCATTATCATGCGCTCCGCCCTGCTCTCCGCCTCCGGAAGCGAGGGCCAGGCCGCAGATGAGCACCAGGCTGATCAAAGCGCACCCAAATATGAGCGCGGATCTATTCTTTCCGCCCCCCAGACCGTTCATTTGATGATCCTTCCTAATATCTTTTCAGCCAATTCTCTGGAAAAACCCGAGACCTGATCATCCAGGGCCTTCCGCACATCCGCCATCTTTGACTCCGTTTCGGACCTGGCCTTGCCGATCTTCTCTTCTACCGACGACCCGACTTCCAACAATATCACCTTCTCCTTTTCAATGCCTTCACCTCTTAAATTCTCCTTTTCCGAATGACCTTGTTGTCGGGCGTAAACGATATCTTCTTGAAGGCCCTTTTCGTTCTCGTCAGAGCGATTCCGATAGTCCTCTATCACATTTTGGAGAGAATCAACTTCTTCGTTTCTCTGAATCAGAATCCTGCGAATCGGTCTGTAAAGAATAATGTTGAGAAACAAAAGGAGAAAGAGAAAATTGGCAATCTGGATCACAATGGTGTAGTTTATCTCTAACATAACAAAAACATCCTAAAGTTAAGAAAACCATTAACCGGCGGTTTCGAGCATTATTAGGAGGGCCCTATTCAAAGGCCTCTCGAAATCTGAATTCATTTTGTTGCCCGTACGGCCTGATCATTGCGGGAGAACCGCCACCTTTCTGTCAACTTCCTCAGCTTGCCTCTGCATCTGGCAATTTCCCTCAAAGGCAGCCCCTTCTTCTATAGTGACCGTCGGGGCCTCTATGTTCCCGAAGACCTTGGCTGGAGCATGTATATCGATCCTGGTCTTGGCAAGAATATTGCCGTGAACTTCTCCGCTGATGGTGATACGGGATGCACGGATATCGGACTCAATGACAGCCGTCTCTCCCACAATGAGAGTCCCTTCTGTAAATATTTCGCCATCGAGGCGGCCATCAATGCGCACGGCGCCGGTAAAGGAAAGTTTCCCCTTAAACTCCGTATCCTTCCCCAGAAAGGCGTTTATCTGGTCCTTTATCTTTTTCATTTGAGGCCCCTCCAAGTTCCTGTGCCGGGTTGATTAGCACATCCCATTTTGTTTTGCAAGAAAAATTACTAAACATTTTACTCTGCCTAAAAAGCTCCATTTTGACCGCTTTTCCCTCGCTGCCGTTTGACTGATAATTTCCTTGACAGAATCTCTTCGTTTGATAGGTAGTGTCTGAAAAACGATAGATTCTTTCATCCAGCCCCACGTAGACCCACAAACCAGTGAGCGTTTATTGATGCGCTGAAGTGTTTTCGAAAGGAGCATAATGATGAATACTGACGACCCGTTTGCAATTGAAAAAGATGGATATATCGCATGGTTGATCCTTAACCGGCCGGAGAAGCGAAATACCATGGATCTTGAGTTTTTCGGACGTCTCACTCAGATCTTTCACGAATTCGATGAAGATCCTAAAATCCGAGTGGTCGTTATCAAGGCCGAGGGAAAGAGCTTCACTGCCGGAGTTGATGTTTCTTCGCTTGACTCTCTATTTCAGGGGGGCGGATCAGACGTCAGAGAGACACGAAAAAAGAAGATCCTTCAGTTGCAGGAAGGAATGAACGCCGTAGAAAAATGCCGAAAGCCGGTTATCGCAGCAGTCCACAGTCACTGCATCGGCGCTGGTGTGGACCTGCTCAGCGCATGCGATATTCGTATTGCCAGCCAGGACGCAATTTTTTCCATCAGGGAGACAAAGGTCGCGATTGTAGCCGATGTCGGAACGTTACAGCGGCTTCCGCATATCATAGGGCATGGATGGTTTGGCGAACTGGCCCTGACCGGGAGAGATTTTACAGCAGACGAAGCCCTCAGGATGGGTTTTGTCACGCATGTTTGTGAAGACCGCGACACTCTTTATGAAAAGGCAAAGAAACTTGCTGATGAAGTAGCATCCTGTTCGCCTCTGGCTGTCCAGGGAGTCAAAGAAGTGATTCTTTTCAGCCGTGATCACGGCGTTTACCCGGGGCTTGAATACGTGGCCCAGAAAAACGCAGCCCTTTTGCCGTCTGAAGATATGAAGGAGGCATTGCAGGCATTCATGGAAAGACGGCCACCCGAGTTCAAGGGAAAATAGAACGCTGTCCCAAAATGGCTATTCTCCGCAACCCTACCCCCATCTTCCAGGAATGGCGGTCTTGCAGAACCGGCACTTACCATCCTCCAGATTATATTGCTTTATGAGGTATCCGCCACGCTCGATCAATATCTTCATGCAATTGTGGCAATAGGTATGGGCACCTTGATGACCGGGTACATTGCCCAAGTAAACGTAGCGAATACCTTCCCTGAGTGCCGTCTCCCTTAGTTCCTCAAGCGTCTCAATGGCGGTGGCAGGAAGGCGCGTAAGCCTATAGCGTGGAAAAAACCTCAAAAGGTGCAATGGATAGTCAGGGCCTACTTCCTCCAATACCCACCCGCACATCCTCTTGATCATATCCGGCTTGTCTGTATAGGTGGGCACTGCAAGAGTGGTCATTTCAAACCACACGCCTTCTGAGTGCAGATTCTTTAAGGTGTTCAGGACAGGCCTTAGTCTTCCCCCGTTTAAGAAATTGTAAATATGGTCGTCAAACGATTTCAGATTGACATTGGCCCCGTCCAGGTATTTGCAGAGTTTAAAAATAGGGCCTCGATTTATGTAACCATTTGATATTAAAACATTTTTCAGGCCAGCCTCCTTTGCGAGCCTGGCCGTATCATACATGTATTCATAGAAAGTTATCGGTTCCGAGTAAGTATAAGCTATTGAAGGTATCTTTCTTTTTTCTGCCTCTTTCACCACATCCGGAGGAAACAGCTCGCCATGACGCACTTCCTCCGGTGTCTTCTGAGAGATTTCCCAGTTCTGGCAGTTGAGACACCTGAAATTGCAACCCGTGGTGGCAATGGAGAAGACCAAAGAGCGAGGGTAGAAGTGATTCAGAGGTTTTTTCTCGATGGGATCCACATGAACCGAACAGGGGTTCCCGTAAGTCAGCGAGAACAGCTTCCCCCCGATATTCACCTTTGATCGGCATATGCTCCTGTCCCCAGGGTGCAAGGAGCATCTATTCGGGCAGACCTGGCATTGTACGGTAGTACCTCGCGTTGTATAGTGAAACCCTTCAACAGACCACTTCCACGGTGCTGCAGGGGCGTCGTTTTTAAAAATATGACCTGTAATACTCTTTGTCTTCTGTTTTTCTTCCCCCGGGAATCCGTAGCCCGCACTTGCACAAAGGAAGGCCGTGGCGCCGAAACCCATTGATTTCAAGAATTCTTTGCGAGTGATCATTCCAGGCATACCATGACTGTTCTGATGGTCTAAAACCCGCCTGTTAACGTCCAGGCCTTCATTTATTGCTGAACAGGATAACCATGCTACTTGAAATTTTTATGAGAATCAAGAAAAGGACCGCAGATTGAATCCCCCACAGAGGTATTAAGAGTGTTCCTGTCGCGAGTGTGCCCACAGAGGCGCCGGTCAGGTCTGCTGCGAGACAGCCGGCGGCAGGACTGCTTTTTTCCCCAATAATGTTAGCCACAACCGGGAATTGGAATCCACACATAAAGGAGAATAAGAGGCAATACGCCAGGAAGTATATGGGGTGTGGCTCACTCCTTATATAGGCAACCCAGGCGAAAAATAGAAACAACATGAACAGGAGAAGCATCTCCGAGACTATCAACCTGAAAACATCTTTGCGTCCCCAGAGATTGCCAATAAGTACCCCCGGGAGCAGTCCTAACAAGAAAGCGGTAATAATCGCACCAATCCTCAGGTATATGTAACCATAGACAACTTGGAAGGCAAATACGATGAGCATTTCTACCCCCATGGTGGCTATCCCTGTGGAGAAAAGGATATACTCTTCTCTTTTCATGAGTATGAGATACAAAAAGGTGAGCGCTGACAATATAAAAAGAAAATATTTGGGGGAGGTTCCGTGCATCATGAACCACTCCTGAAAGACAATATTCATGAGCCTTGGTTCAAAATCAGTGTTGACATATTCGTTTTTATCGAGGCCCCCTTCAAGCTGCTCAATCCGCTCCTTTGTCATATCTTCAACTCGTTCCTTCTTTCTATTTCGTTGTTAAGTCATTATATAGCAACAAATGCCAATATAGATCCCATAAACTCTGTTATTTTGTACCA
>JAXHTA010000680.1:0-1879 GCA_034190285.1 Thermodesulfobacteriota bacterium
CTTTCAGATCCTTTTCAGGCTCCGGTTTTTTGGTTGGCTCCTTTTCCGCCTTTGGAGCAGCAGATGGTTTTTTCTTCTCTGGTTTAGGAGCAGCCTCCTTTTTCTTTGGCTTTGCAGTCTTTTTCGTGGGAGCGGCCTCCGCTTCACCAAACTCAAGCTTGGGCTCGGGAGAAAGCTTAATTAAGTCAACCTCTTGAAGATCCAATTTCTTTGATATCTCCTGGACATTATTAGCCATGCCGCCGTTAATCATCAAATCAACAAAAGAACGAATTATGCGAACCGTTTCGGGATGCCTGAGAACGACGACGCTGGAACCTGCAAGAATATAACAGACCGCAGCTGTCGCCTCCATCAGAATAGCCCTTCTTTCTGGGTCTCCAAGGGTGGGGGCCGCCTCAATATCCTGACCAGCTTCTTTACACTTCCAGACTTCATTTCCAACATTGTTGAGCATGGGAAGCTGCAGCTTGTCATCCTCTTGGGTCAAGGCCGCCATCATTATACGTTCCATCACGGAATAGCTGTATTCCAGCCCATAGCCCAATCCACCCGTTGTGGGATCCACTATAATCTTGTCGCCCTTAACGCCCAGGTTTCCTAACAGGATGTTCAATTGCTTTGCAAGGTTGACATCAATAGGCGTGGATGCGCCGATAGTATGGCCGTATCCCATGGCGCTGGCGCCCACGCCTTTGTGATTTCCTTCTTCGACTGGGCCGACAATAACGCCTTTCCCCTCACACGTCTCAGATATCTTCTTTAAGACTTCTTCATCTTTCTGGTTATTCGCTGTTCCCCACAACACAAGTGGTACGTTGATGGCATCGGATACCTTTTTGGCGACTGAGGCTGCCTCATCCGCACTCCTGTTCATTCCGTTGGGGTCAATGCTCTTCAGTTGAAGAACAATGATGTCTGCGCCGTATTCATCAACGCATTTCTTCGCCCACGCATCAGGGGATGAAATAACATCCCTAAAAGGCTCAACTGCCGCGGCCGGCCACTCTTCGGACGGATCATAATCCCATACTTCCATTGCAATCTTGGGAGGATTAGGCATAGACCCTTCAAAGAGATGAAATGGAAATGAATCTCCTCCTCCGACTGTAACAGCACCGGCTCCAGTCCCTAAAGTAATTTCCCCTATCTTTCCAGAATAGGGCTGTTTGGGAATCTCAAAGGCCAATTTCTCTACCTCCTTCCAAGAACACCTCAAGTTTTATTGTGAAAAATGTAACAAATCCGCCTAAAATTTTTTTGTTTTTTATTCAATCTTTTAACATATAATTAAAGACATAGGATGTTGTCAAGTGATTTTTGTAGTAATTATACAGGGTTTCCAATCCAAGCAACTTCAACATATTGTATTAGAAAAGAGATATATACAATATAGAGGCATCACCCTCAGATAATCCTTTTGAAGATATCATAGGCACGCCGTACACCGGTATTATCCTCCGGCAAGTCTATTGTTGGTCTACCGTTCAGGTCAAATTCACGAACATCCGGATCCTCTGGCACCATACCAATAAGATCTAACTTATATTCTTCCACCAGCTTCTCGATTGTTTCTTCCTGGCCGTCTTTGACCTGATTGACAACCACTCCTTTTCGCCCTATGTTGAGGCCAAGCTCATCAGTTAATTCCACTATCCTTGCCGCCGCCTGGATACCCCGCCGAGTGGGATCCGAGATAACAAGAAGGACATCAATATTATTAGAAATAAGCCTGCTGATGTGTTCCATGCCTGCTTCATTATCCGTAATGACAAAATCATAATTATCAATGAGCTTCTCCAGGCACGCCGTCAGAAGCGAATTTGCAGCGCAATAGCAACCGGCCCCTTCCGGTCTTCCCATGACAATTAAATCAAAA
>JAXHTA010000681.1:0-1869 GCA_034190285.1 Thermodesulfobacteriota bacterium
TCCGCGAGATTGAAATCCGGATGGCTCATGGATCTCTTATGTGGGTCGAGTTCAGCATGCACCCGATCTATAATGACGAAGGAAAAATTGAATATATTGTGCCTGAGGGGCGTGACATCACCTCCCGCAAGCAGGCCGAGGAGGAGCGCGAGAAACTACAGGAACAACTAAACCAGGCCCAGAAGATGGAGGCCGTCGGGACACTGGCCGGCGGCATCGCCCACAATTTCAACAATATTCTGATGGGTATTCAAGGGCGAACCTCACTGATGATGATGGACAAGGATACTTCCGATCCCGATTATGAACACCTGAGAGGTATTGAAGAATACGTAAAAAACGCGGTGGAGTTGACCAGTGATCTTCTCGGGTTTGCAAGAGGCGGCAAGTACGAGGTCAAGCCCACGGACCTCAATGCCCTCATCAAGCACGAGAACAGGATGTTCGGCAACACCAGGAAAGAGATCAGTGTTCAAGAGAAGTATGAAAAAGACCTGTGGACAGTGAAAGTAGACCATGGCCAGATACGGCAGGTGCTGCTCAACCTGTACGTGAACGCCTGGCAGGCTATGCCGGGCGGAGGCGATCTCTATATTCAGACTGAAAATGTCACTCTTGACAAGGACTACATCAAACCCTTTGCGGTTGCTCCGGGGAGATACGTCAAGGTCTCTGTGACCGATACCGGGGTGGGGATAGATGCTGCGGTCCGGGAGAAGATCTTCGACCCCTTTTTTACCACCAAAGATGCGGGTCAAGGTTCCGGGCTGGGTCTTGCGTCGGTCTACGGCATCATCAAGAACCACGGCGGCTTTATCAATGTTTACAGCGAAAAAGGAGAGGGAACCACCTTTAACATCTACCTGCCTGCGTCTGAAAAGGAGAGCATGGGAAAAGCCCATTGGACGAACAAACATGTGATTCAGTATGGCCGGGGCACGGTACTTCTTGTGGACGATGAGGAGATGATTGTCGAGGTGGGGCAAGCGATGCTGGAAAATCTGGGTTATCGAGTCCTCACCGCCGGGAGCGGCCGGGAGGCGCTTGATCTGTACGAGAAACAAAAAGGGGAGATTGATCTTGTCATCTTGGACATAATCATGCCGGACATGGGAGGCAGTGAAACGTTCGATCGACTGAAAGCGATCAATGGCAATGTCAATGTCCTCCTGTCAAGCGGCTACAGCATCAACGGGGGGGCAGAGATCATGGATCGGGGATGCATAGGGTTCATCCAGAAGCCCTTTTCCATTAAGGCCCTGTCCATTAAGGTGCGCGAGGCACTGGATGGGGACAAAGAATAAAGTTTCGAATAATTATCCTATTCTTGATAAGGTGTAAGGCCCCCGGTGGCCGGTCAGCACGGCGATTAGGCACGCATGAGGAGATAGAGATATAGCAGAGAATAGAAATAAAAAAACAATCGACTGGCAAATGTTGTTCATCGGGATTCTGCTTGGACTATCGTCATTCTATTGTTGCACGTCGGCACTGCTATTTGCTGGAATGTGGATTCAGCGGGGATTTACTTGGTGGATATCCTCCGGACAAGCGATTGCTATTGCCATATTACTGGCAGCGATGAGCTTCTGGTGTTTTTTGATTGTATACCGCCAAGCTAAGCTGAAAAAACCGAGAAAAAAGAAAATGGAAAAGAAGATAGATGGTGGCTAATAATGGGGTGAACTCGGACGGCAAGCAGCGCGGAGGTTTTTGAGAAGCCGTACCCCGCAAAATGTGCAGTGCTTTTTCATCGTTGGTTGTCCCGCAGTGTTTGCCGCCGGTTACCCCGAGCGTTCCTGGCGGCTGCGCCGCCAGGAATCGCGGTGCTGACTGCGTCGAGTACCTTGTGCCGTCGCTACGCGCCGG
>JAXHTA010000682.1:0-1864 GCA_034190285.1 Thermodesulfobacteriota bacterium
ATATGTCTTCTACCAAAGGTGTCTGGGAAAAGACCCAGCTCGGAAGCTGTGTTGAAAGGACACTGCTGTTATAGGCAAAGACAGGAATCTCATCCTCTTCAGCCAGCGGTTTGAGCGCCTCGACATCGTGCAGGTATATGGCGAAGAGGACCTTTGCTCCTTTACTACGACAAAAATGAAAGGCTGGGGCTGTTTTTGCCGCATTGTATTGAGTATCATAAACAACGGTCTTGAGCGTTATTCCAGGTATGAGATTATGATCATTGGCATGCTGAAAGGTATCATGAATCCCGAGATAATTCGGCTGCCCACACATCCCTCCAGGTCCGGTAATATCAAGAATCACACCTGCGGTTATCTCTTTGGCTTCTGTATGTGCATTGACCATGAAGAATGCGACGACCAATATAATGGCTGACCTCAAAAACGGCATCCTCATCGTTTTTGCCATTTTTCTTTCTCCTATACGGTTTTAGGTATGTTGCTTGTTTCTGCCTGAAGAAACAGAAGGAGCAATCATCGACTAGCAGCGAACCGTCTATTGATTTCACGTCATAGTAACATACTTTTTCGTTGATATTGCTGAATTAGTAAAGCTCTTCGCGATCTCATCGATACCTATCTCATGAGACTTGCGACTCCCTTTGTCTGGGAATGGAACTCAACTGCGGAAAATATAGGCGAGTCAGGTCCTATGCCCAAACCCTACCATAAGACGACGGGTTGTGTTTTTGAGAACGCTTTTTGCCGTTGCTGTAAACCTGGCAGGAGACCCGATGTTCCCTCCTGTCGAGGGAACACCTTCACATGTCTTGGCCTCCTACTTGCCGACGAGTTTAAACCAATCGGTCACAACCTGCGGCTCGCAGTCGGCGCCCATCTTGTATACTCGCACAAGATCGCAGCCTGTACGCTTTGTTTTTGTAAAGGTCATGGGTGACACCAGCCCCTGGGTGTCCAGACGAAGTTGCTGTAGCTGCTCGTAAATAACCTTCCCTGTGACCTTGTTCTTCCCCACTTCTGCCACGGCCATTTTTACAGCCTCAACAACAGCATCGGCTACGACAACACCGATAAGGTACTCGACACCCTCATTCATACGGAGCTTTTCAATCTCCTCATGTTTCCTGTACTTGTTCATCATGTCCCACGCCCTTTTGATCCCCGGATCAGGCTGGTTCCACCACCCGAATGTCGAGATCCAGTAATGTCCGGGGATGGCATCTCCCGCCCTGGCCTTGACAAAACCCCACATGACCTGGCTCCAATCACCCCAGAGCATTTTGAATGTGTAGTTATTGGCCTTCCGAAGTTTCATGATGGGAATACTGGCAGGCGGGATACAGCCGACGGCCAGCCAATCGGTTTCCCATTCATTGATTGTCCGAGTCGGCTGCACATAATCGACGGTCCTAGGAGGGACGATAATCTTGCCGACCCAGTTGACCTTTCCCTTGATCGCCGCTTCCTTTACATAAGACTCAGCGCTGGTCACATAGGTATTTCCCAGGGCGTTGTCCCACGCGATGGTGGCGATATTCGGGGCCCTGCCCTCCTTTTTGTAGTCCCATTGATCGACGATCCATTGGATGCTTGATCGTGCAATATCCTCTACCAGGGGTGTCTGAGAAAAGGTCCAACTGGGAAGACTCGTTGTTAAAACACTACTGTTATAGGCCACAACAGGAATCTCATCCTCTTCGGCCAGCGGTTTGACCGCCTCAACATCCTGGAGATAAATGGCAAAAATCACGTCCGCCCCTTTGCTCTTGCAGTAGTGATAGGCCGGGGCCGTCTTGGCTGCATTGTATTTGGTATCATAAACAACGGTCTTCAAGGTTACCCCAGGAATGAGATTTCTATC
>JAXHTA010000683.1:0-1864 GCA_034190285.1 Thermodesulfobacteriota bacterium
AAAACCCTCGACATTAATCGCCTTCTTGAAAGCCATGCCTTGAGGAGCATATACAGTGGGGGATATTCACACCAGTCACTGAAGACGGCAGCCAGACGAATAATAGTACTGGGAAGGCGGTTGGAGTACTCTCTTATTATGTCTTCCCCTTTCCGCTTACTTATTGCATAGGGAAAGTCTGCGTCTGCGGGGCTTTCTTCTGTTACCATTTGATCACGAGCAGGGAATTTGCAGGCCGCCAATGAGCTGGAGAAAAGGAAACGCCTAGCGCGCAACGTCTCTGCCAGTTCAAGGACATTGCTTGTACCAACTACGTTAGTCATTTCATAGGCGGGATTCTCTTCCTGACTGAAATCGTAATAACCTGCCAGATGTAGGACATAATCAGCACCGCCTCGATCAATGACATATTTGCTGATGTCTTGAAGGTCTTTCCGGTTTGAAATATCCACCTGCACCCAGTGTATGTTCTCATCCTTCGGGACCCCGGCCTCCTTCTGTGTGCGCCGCGCCAGACAGAAAAGGCGAAATTGTCTTGACACGGCTATTACAAAATGCCGTCCAATAAAACCGGATGCTCCAGTCACCACTATCCCAGGCTGTCCCATATCCTTTTTCTAACCCATCTCCCGTGGTCTATCTGATTGATTCATCTGTTCACCCTAACGTTGCACAAAATTTGAGTTCAAAATGCTTTCGATTATGTCAGCAAGGAACGTCAGGACATTTTCGGGGGTGAAAGCGAATTAAAAACACGGTGAACTCCTGAAAATGGCATAACGTTTCTTGATGGCCTGATATAAATCAAGTATAGCGTTCTTGGGCCAAAGATTTGCGCAATGTTACGGTTCACTCAGGCACACCCCATCTTCCACGCCAGGTGAAAGGGATTTCATAAGGTACGCCTTCAGTCACGTACTTGCACGGGCTACTCAGCAACTTGCTTTACAGTGAGTAGGCAACCTGGAAGAGGTTACCTTGTCTTGCCGAATTCGGAGGAGCTTAGGTAATAGCAGAAAGACAGCAAAATTGCCAATCCCATTAGACCGTCACCGATCCCGGACAGCAGGATAATCAGTTTTGAGTCTATTACAAAATAGTAAATGAGCAAAAAGGCTGTTGCAGTGGTCTTCAGAATAATAGAAAAAACGATTAAACGGCCGGACTTGCCTACATCTATGGCTGACATTGCATAGCAGATGGCCATCACAATGTGAAAAACCCCTCCCTGCGCAGGGAAAAACCGATCATAATCAAGACTGAACCCCGCAAATGCCATCAATCCAGGTGGTTGAAGAACCAGCCCGCAACCAACTAAAAAAGAATGTAACGCTACCAGCCACAATATCAATGCCAGAAGCTTATGCGGGGCTCTTAACAGATTGACTACCAAATGCCTTGACATAATAGAGTACTGAAATTGCCTCTTAACGAAAACTGTCTTATTCCCCAATCTCTGTGTCAGGTAAGGAGTTGAACCCTCATATCATCCTTTCAAGATCTTCCCTGATGACTATTCCATGTCTTATAACTGGCCGGCAATTCGTTTGACTTCATCACAGCCTGACGTGGCATCCTCTGGATCAGAGGGAGGTGTCCGAGAACTCCCCTGTGTCATACACACCCACGCCCGGAGGGCGTGGGGTTCCATTCTCATTAAACATTTCACTTCGGTCAAAAAAGAAAGTAGGTATTCTCGGACAAGCCTCCACTTACAAAATTTGTGTGTTCGATCTATTGCAGTCCCCGCCTTGACACTAGTTTAATTCAACCGATCAATGAGGGGCGCATCATCTATGGAAACTGTTCTATCCCCACCGGTTGCGTGCGCTCCGGAAAGCTTGTGATCCTTTCGGGGAAAAAG
>JAXHTA010000684.1:0-1862 GCA_034190285.1 Thermodesulfobacteriota bacterium
TAAATATTCCTTGACCAGGTCCACGTTGTCTTTTGCGATCAGGTCCCCTTCCTTCACCTTCCCACTAGTAAGATCTTCGATGGTAGGGAGCTTCACCTTTCCCTTGATCACATCATCAACAGAGGGTATCTTTGCCCCCTTCACCGACCCGGGAGCCATAAACATGAAAAAAGACGCAGTTGACACCGCTATCAAACCCCAAACTCTTTTGACCTTTAGAACCCTTTGATTCTTCATTTCATATGCCCTCCTTCACCTAAAATTGGTAGGTTACCCTGGCATAGACTTCATCGGCCCAGGACATAGAACCCAGCCGCCCTGATCTCTTCTCAGATCCTCCTAAGAATATCCCGTAAATGTCAAAGTACCAGTCATCCCCATGTAGATACTGAAAGCCCGGTTTTATGTAGTAGGCTCCATCTAAATCGTAAACAACTGTATTGGAAACCGAAATAGTGTCATGCCGGAACATCTGACTCATGTTGAGAACCAATGTGTCTACCGTTTTGTCAATCTCAGTGCTTCCACTGCCGGCAATCTTGCCCTCATCACCTTCCACTACTGACTGACTGTACTGAACCTGGATCGTCATAGCGCTTGTAGGCCTAGGAAAAACAAAGGTCTTGCGGTCAAACCTGATCGCGTGCTTTAAAGTACCCTGCTTCTTTATCTCCGGCAGTGATGCTGCGGCATCATAATACGGGTGACGCGGAAAATAGGTGCCCTCGTAGGTGACCACTATGTTATACGGTTGAGGAAACGCATAGTTTACGCTCATTCCATATATGCCTGTCGCAGGGTATCGCTGCTTCATAAATACCATGTTGGGAGGCGGACCACCTCCCACAGTGTCCAGATAGGAATTCTGAGTGTACAGATGAAGATAGTTCAGGGTGCTAAAAAACTGCCCTATCCGGTAACCCAAACGGAAGCCGTACTGGAGATCGCCCCGCCTGTCAGTTTCGGTAATATTAAAGAATGGAGGAAAAGCGGGTATAACATTGAAAGGGGCACCAGGCTCAGGCATTATAGTGGGCACAAAATCACCCGGGTTTAAAAACCCCTCCAGGTACACGTCATTGAGCCATGGAATCGATATCATCTGTTCCACATTGTACACAGCCCTAATTGACCACTGAGGGACCCTGATGTTCTCATATTCTTCTGGCTCAAATGTCCAGTGCCAACTCATCTCAAGGGGGTTTATAATGTCCAGTATCCTTGAAGAGATCATTTCCCCCCACACAATTTGCTGCTTACCCAACCTTAGCAAGAGATTGCCAACATTCAGGTCACCATACAGCTCCCATAATTCCGCAGCAAAATCGTCATCATTATTGGCCCTCAAATACGTCCCATATCTCGGCGTGCTCAAGGGAAAGGCGTCAAATTCGTTCAGATCGCTATCCAGCTGTTCGGTCTGATCGTGTAAGAGCCTTGCCTTCGCATACAGCTTCACCATGTCAGAGGGCAAGTATGTCCATTCAGTTATGAAAAAACTGCGGGAAAGGTTTATCTTGTTGTTGTCGTCCTGATTGTTGTTAGGATTCTTCCCACCCGTATGAAGCGCAAACTCATGCCTTAAGAAGCCGGTCACCGAAAAGTTGTCAGCCAACTGGATATCCCCCCTGGCCTCCGTAACCACCACAAAGAGAAAGAGAAAAAACAAAAGCCATACTTTTACCCGTACCGAAAAGTCAGTCTTCATTTCGATCCTCCTTCCTTGATAATTAGTTTAACCTTCCCCAAAAACTTCGGCCTGAAAATATAGACCATCGTCGGAATAACCACCAACGCACCAACCATGTTTATAGACATGATGATCGCAAGCAAAAGACCCATCTCCGCCTGAAATTTCATGC
>JAXHTA010000685.1:0-1862 GCA_034190285.1 Thermodesulfobacteriota bacterium
GGTGCACTCATCGACGACGCAAAGAAATGGAAATCCATTGATTGGAAACAGGCAAGGCGTCAGGTCAGAAGGCTGCAAGTGCGTATCGCAAAGGCTGTAACAGAGAACAGATGGATTAAATTAAATCGTTACAATATCTGCTATCTCGCTCGTTCTACGCCAAGTTACTGGCTGTGAAGCGAGTGACCTCCAATAAGGGGAAAAAGACCCCTGGTGTTGACGGCGTTCTTTGGCAGGGCGCCCGAGCCAAATGGCGGGCTGTTTTCAGCCTGCGCAGACGTGGCTATAAACCGCAACCACTGAGAAGGATTTATATTCCCAAGAAGAACGGCAAGAAACGTCCATTATCCATCCCGACGATGTATGATCGGGCCATGCAAGCGTTGTATAAACTATCGCTGGCACCGGTTGCAGAAACGGCAGCCGATAGGAATTCTTACGGCTTTCGTGAAGGCCGGTCATGCGCTGATGCCATTCAGGCGGCCTTTAACGCCCTGTCCAAGCCTAACTCAGCGACATGGGTGCTGGAAGGAGATATTAAAGGCTGTTTTGATAAGATCTCCCATGAATGGATGCTTCGCAATATTGTAATGGACAAAGTTGTTCTTCACAAGTGGTTGAAAGCGGGGTATGTGGAAAACGGCATCACATACCCCACGCGAAAAGGTACTCCGCAGGGTGGGATAATCAGTCCCACGCTCTCAAATATGACGTTGGACGGTCTGGAGGGAGCCGTTCGTGGTGCAGTTCCTCGAAGATCCCGCGTCAACTTCGTCCGCTATGCCGATGATTTCATCATTACAGGTAAATCAAAACGCCTGTTGGAAAATCAGGTTAAGCCGGCGGTCGAAGGTTTTCTTGCGGAACGCGGTCTTACACTGTCAAAAGAAAAGACCGTGATCACCTATATTAAGAAAGGATTTACGTTCCTCGGACAAACGTTTCGAAAGTACGGTCGGGTGCTGCACATCACACCGTCAAAAGAGGGAGTCCTCGCCCTTATCCGAAAGGTGGGGACGTTGATCCGAAAACATGTCAGCGCACCGATGCCGGTCCTGATCAAGAAGTTGAATGAAACGCTTCGAGGCTGGGGAAATTACCACCGCCATGTGGTGGCATCGGAGGCCTTCGGTCGTATAGATACCTATGTTTTTGAACAACTATGGCGTATGGTCAGACGGCGTCACCAGAACAAATCGAAAGGATGGCTGATTAAGCGTTACTGGTCAGCTTCCGGACGGAAACATCGATTCGCCGTTCGTACCACAACAGTTTCAGGCCGTAAAACGGTTTATGAAGTCATAAAGGTGCACGCTATTGGTATCAGAAGATACATCAAGATAAAGGCCGATGCAAACCCTTACTTGCCTGAATATGGAAAATACTTCTGGTATAGACGAAACAAAAGGGGGAGCAAATTGTTAGCGGCGATGTCGGCCCGTGAATTAAGGGCCATGAAAGCCGCTTAGGAGGTTTAACAGCCGGGCAGCTCCCCAAGGGCTGCCTTTTGAGAGGCTTGAGCCGTATGATGGGAAACTATCACGTACGGTTCTTAGGGGGGAAAGGGGCTGTGAGGCCCCTAACCTACCCGGTGCTTTGAAACAAAATTGAAGGGTTCTACATGGATGATTCGAAACAAAAAATTGCTCTTTTCATAGATGCAGATAATGCACCTGCTAGTAAATTCGAAGAAGTTCTCAGTGAAGTTGCAAAGTATGGTGTTGTAACAATAAGAAAAGCATACGGGAATTGGAAAAACTCTTCGCTAAAACCATGGGAAGACTTATTGCATGAGTATGCCATTCAACCAATACAGCAATATGACTTAACAAAAGGAAAAAATGCATCTGATATTGCACTCG
>JAXHTA010000686.1:0-1858 GCA_034190285.1 Thermodesulfobacteriota bacterium
GGAGGGCGCTCTCATTCCCAAAATCCATATCATAGCCCAGGTTCGCGAGTGTGCCGTATACCTTATGCTCAAAATGGCTTTCTGTTTGACCGCCCCCCCAATTGGCCCAGCGGCTGTAGCCTTCATCTATGGCCCAGACCTTGAATTCCAGAGGCATACTTTCTGTTATGTCCCAATCCATATGGATCTGGGCCTCCTGGAGTTCTTTCCATCCGCCATCATCCTCCTGGACACTATGTTTCGGATCATCCTTCCACAGGTATTCCGGCAAATAACCAGCCGTATGCCAGTCTGAATCGTATGCATGTACGATCAAACCCAATTGCAGGTCGTTTTGAGGGCGGTAGAACCACTTGCCGTAAGCGTTCTGTCTCTTGTAATCGCTATTGTCCCTGTAACCGTCCGTATCATAATATTCTAAAGAATATAATTGATTGAATTTGTTGTCCGGCCGCTCTTTTCCCATCGAGAGATACGCCTTTTGTGTGTCGAAACTGCCGTACGCCAATTTAGCTTTGGTAAAATCTCCCCTTTTACGTGTATTAAAATGGATTATACCGGACTTGGACCAGTTGGCATAGCGGGCGTCTATCGGCCCTTTGATGACAACGATACTTTCAATATCATCCGTCATCAACTGGTTCAGGTCAACTGCCCCATCAGCGCTTCCCATATGATAGTTATAAGGTATCCCATCGATTGTGACGGCCGTGTGTCTACCGTGTCCATCGTTGCTGAAGCCACGCAGGGTAAAACCGTTCGGGACACCACCCGAATTGTAGTCGCCGATAGTGATTCCAGGGATAAGTCGTAAAAGATCAAGTGCAGTGTCAGCGTTTTCTTTATCTATTTGATCGGAGCCGATAATATCTACAGAGCCTGGCAGGTCAGCGGCCCGCTTCAGTTTCCCGGGCGCACGAACTGTAACTTCGCCTATATTTATAAAAACATCTCCGGATTCCGGTTCCAGCCTTTCCTCTGTAGACTCCGCTTTTGCTTCTGTAGCGCCTGTTTGTTCATCCATAGACTCCTGAAATTCCTGCGCTGAAACAGGGGTTGTCGTTAGCATAGCTATCATGAGTGTTGCCGGAAAAATTAAGTGTTTCGTTTTGCTTCCTGATTTTTTCATTCTCTTTCCTCTGATTATTCTTTTTGCTTCCTGATTTCAAACATCATATAAGCACGATAGTTCTCATAATCGGTGTTTGGGTCTTTAGGCGTGTCAAATTTATGTTTTGCAAAGATTACCCACTTCCCTGTCCTGCCCACCTTCACTTTCGCAATGCCGTTTTCGTTAGTTTTTGTTTTAACCGGTTGATCTGAATGGTCTTTTGACTTGTAACCTTCATAGATGCCAAACACCTCAACATCTTTGACAGGGGTGCCATGGTACATGACCAACACCGGAATCTCCTGACCCGCCCTGCAATTTGACGGGTTTTCCTGGGGCACTATCTCAATCGTATGGCCGAGAATCTTTTTATAGGAAGTTGAGGGCCTGCCCGTCGTCAAGAAGGTCTTAATGGATTTGACGTATACGCCACCTTTTACAACATTGTTGAGAGCGCTTTTTTTCCCAGGCTTCCAGCCTTCAGTGGTCTTACACCAGTAATTGGGCATCGTACTCACGGCACCGACCACATAGGTTCCCTCACCTGAAATGGGAACAGCGGCACAGGCTGCTTCAGGTCCCACTCTCGAATAAGATAAAGGTATCTCTTGACCTTTAGGGGTAATGAAAAGCATCCTGAATTTGGTGATGTCCGGTATTTCCTCACTTTCAAAATAGTTGTGTCCACTTGTAAAGCTAGCATACAATATTGAGTTCTGTTTGGGCTGAAACGTCTCAGGCATGATC
>JAXHTA010000687.1:0-1852 GCA_034190285.1 Thermodesulfobacteriota bacterium
CGCCTGCCGAACCTGCAATACGCCCGGCAAGTGAAGGCGTCAGATGTCCCTCTACCTCCATCCCTTCCGGAAAAGAACACTCCAAGACCAAGAGATTCGCCCCTCGTGCCAATTCAACTATCTCCTCACAGAATCCGGTGTCTCCCGAATAGACGATGCTTTTGCCTGACCGGTCCTCAACTCGATAGGCAATGCTATTCTTAGTATGCTTCGTTGGACGGGCAATGATCTTAAAGCAGTCATAATCCTCTTGTATCATTTCACCGAACTCGAACTCTTCGATTCCCATAATCTCCGAGGGAAGCCTCAACCAATGACCATATGCCTCCTGAAGCTGATTTATGAAATCCGCTAATCCGGGAGGTCCGGAAATAATGAATGGCTGCCTCTTATTGAGTTCGGACGGAATACTGGATGCGAACAGGAAATGGATCAGGTCCGACGTGTGATCGGGGTGAAAATGGGTTAGGAATATTCGCCCGACCCCCCTATAGTCTATACCAGCCCTCGTAAGTTGGCGAAGTGAGCCGGGCCCTAAATCGAAAAGCAGGGGATGATTGTCCATTATCAGGGCCAGTGAAGGGGAGGCCCTGTTACATATCGGAATACTGGTTCCCGACCCCAAAACAATCAACTGCATTTCACCAACCCTGACTAAGAAGCGAGTAGGTTACGAATCTTTCGGTCAACATATTGCTATTACTGCTTTTTTTGAGAATTAAAGAATCTTGAGGCCCATAGATTTAAAGATCTAAGGGTTATTATTTCCAGATCATCAATGAAAATCAACCATATTTTCCGTGTAGTGCGGTCTAATATCTTTGAGTCTTCCCGGCAGATCTGGGTCACTTATTGAAGTTCGGCAAGTCTTTATTCACCAAGCTAGGCACCAAGAAACTCCAGTTCTTGGGAACAGCTACCTAAAAAGTTGCACTGAGTCCTGCCTTCCTCCCTTGAATGGTTGTTTATCTACGGAGACTGATTTTGTTATCCACCGGCTGGGCCGTCGACCATCTCCTTGCTTGGCCTGAGGCTCGATACGCAAACTAACTGCAATCTATCAAAGATTTTCGTTCGATCATTACCCAGTCGGTTCTCCGGAAAAAGCAGATGGTGAGGAGTCGTCATTTTTCTTGACATCCTCTGAGCAATACATGCATTTTTTCTTGACACTGTGAAAAATTAAAGATAATGAGCATCTTGTTACAAAATGCACAAGGTCTTTGATTTGCAGAAAATGGAGTCTTATTTCGCGGGTTCATTTTGCTGAATGAAGAAAATTAAAAAAGGAGGATGTTGCATGTCCGATCTTATTGTACCTCATGGTAAGCAAGAAAAACTTATGCCGATTTTGCTGGAGGGCGCTGATTTACAGGCCGAAATCAAGAAGGCTGAATCACTCAAACAGGTCAAAATAACATCAAGGGAGACCTCGGATCTCATAATGATGGGAATCGGGGCGTTCACCCCGTTAACCGGTTTCATGACAAAGGCTGACTGGCAGGGTGTATGTGACAAAATGATCATGGCAGACGGTACATTCTGGCCAATTCCCATTACTCTTTCTACAGATGACGAATCGGTTAAAGAAGGAGATGAGCTGGCCCTTGTAGATGGTGATACAGGGACTATTATTGCCACTATACAGGTCTCCGAAAAATACACTATTGACAAGGATCACGAATGCAAGGCAGTCTTCACGACAACAGACATGGAACATCCGGGCGTGGAAAAAGTTATGGGCCAGGGAAAATTCAACCTGGCCGGACCTGTGAAGGTAATTAGCGAGAGCTATTATCCAGAGCAGTTTAAGGGACTCTACCACAGGCCAGCTGAATCCCGGAAGATTTTT
>JAXHTA010000688.1:0-1849 GCA_034190285.1 Thermodesulfobacteriota bacterium
TTCCTGGTGCAAAAAATGGCTTAGCCATTGTATCCGGGTGCTCAAGCCCGGCGGAGCCGTCTTTATCTACAATCTGCCCAAATGGAACATTATTTTGGGAAACTATCTGACCGAATCCGGATTAACCTTCCGCCATTGGATTGCCGTGAACATTAAGCTTTGCTTGCCGATACCCGGGCGCCTTTACCCATCCCACTACTGTCATGTCACATTTGTAATGTTGGATAAAGTCTTTTAAGTTTGATGCGGGCCTCTTTGGTTGTGAATTGCCAGTTGATTACTGCATTCTGTGTATTTCGATGGCGCTGCCATGAGTCGACCTCGGAAGCCACGGTTTCGATGTCCGGGATGCGCCGATTGAGGCAATGCCGGATCAAAACATTCAATTCAATTTCCGCCATGTTGAGCCAACTGCCATGTTTGGGTGTATAGACAAATTCAAAGTGATCCCACAGCCGCTTTGCCTTCTGTGGAGGGAAGGCTTCATACAAAGACCCCGGCCTGTGCGTATTAAGATTGTCCATCACCAGTGTGATTTTCTGGGCATCCTTGTGACAATCAGCGATTTCAGCAATAAAATGCGCCCAGTCCTGCTTGGTTTTTCTTTTTGTGATTTTGACCATTCGCTTTCCTGCCAATGGCTCGTTGGCCATGAAAACATTACAGACACCATGGCGTTTGTACTCATAGTCGTATCGAGCCGGCCGGCCCGGTGCACAGGAGATCGCGGTTTTTACCTCCTCTATCAACTGGCGTGGCGATTCATCCATGCAAACCACGGGAAATCGGCAGTCATAAGGCCTCCTGTATACATCCAGCACCATTTCCATCTGCGCTACGAATGTGGAGTCTTCTTCTGGCGGGATGACCCAACCATGCTTTTTCCAAGGCTTGAGTTGGTTTTTTTTAACACGCGACGAACCGTCTCATATGAAACGCTGTCAACATACTTCAATTCTACAAGCTTGTCGGCCAGCAGCCGCAGTGACCATCTGACATGCCCCGACGGCGGCTCACTGCAGCTGAGCGCCACCAAATGTGCTTCGAAATCACCATCAGCTTTCCGTTCATATATTCGCCGGCCCTTATGTCCATTCAGCGCAATCTCCAGCCCCTCGTTCACAAATCGCTGCTTTACCCGATATATCTTCATCAAGCTTACATGCAATACATCGGCAATATCCTGTTCTCTCATTATGCGTTGTTTCGGGGCATTCTCATCACAGTTCAGGAGTATTAGAGCGTTGATTACCTTCTTTGAGCTATGCTTCTCTTTTGAAGCCACAGCCTCAAGCTCCTCCCGTTCATCCGATGTCAGCGAGAACCGATACTTAACCTTTGGCATATTGCACCTCCTTTTTTGGAGACCAATATACCATAATTTATATAACAGATCAAATGTGACATGACACTAGAGAGAATAGACAGTTACTCAAACGTATCGAAAAAATATATGAAAAAAGCCATAGGATATACGGCAGTCCTCGAGTATGGGCGAGTTTGCGAAAGGGAGGTGAAAGCTGCGGTTTAAATAGAGTTGCGCGTCTTATGAGTTTGGCAGGTTTTCAAGGCCGAGTAGTGAGAGTAACTCGTCGAGTACCGGGAGTTCAGAAGTTTTATGAAAGAAATGAAAACCTTAGGTTGATGGAACCTGTTCCTGGAGCAATCAACCAGCAGTGGGTAGGAGATCTAACTTATCTAAAGACCCAGGAAAGGGCCTGCTATTTGGCAACAGTCATGGATGTTCACTCACGAAAGGTTGTGGGCTGGGCCTTGGGGAAAGATCGGACAACGACATTAACCTGTCGAGCTCTACGTAAGGCTATCAGACAACGAAACCCTTCACCAG
>JAXHTA010000689.1:0-1848 GCA_034190285.1 Thermodesulfobacteriota bacterium
GGGCTTCACTGGCAGCAATCGGGAACAAAGGAATAGCTAAACCCCACTCGCCGCTGAATGGAATTTGACGAAACTCAAGCTGGGGTTCGCCAATCCCTTCCTTTTTCAAATAATCTTTAATCCAAGAAAAGAACCATACTATTTATATTTACTTATATAACAGGATATCTGCGTTAAGTCTTATTTTTCTACATCATTTAATCTAATTATTTACTTCCACTCACTTTAAAAATTGGAGGTGTACGTATGAGCTATTGGTTTACAGACCCCCGTGTGAAAAGTCTTTTACCGTTGGCCTCTTCCACTTCCATGAGAGGACTCTCAGCCACTTTCACGACACCCACTATATTTATGGGAGCTAATGTCTTTCCCGAAGGGCCAGCAATAGGAAACACTCCGATCAATGCCTTCGGAGTAAGGTGTTTGAATGTATAAGTAGGGTTGAAAGCAACCTCCAAGTGATTCAAAATATTTGTATGAAACAAACTGTTGGGTCGAGATAGACTCGCCCAGAAAAAACCACAAGGAGGTTTCCATGAGGACAATGTACTACATTGGCTTGGATATTCACAAGAAAATGATAGCTTATTGTATCAAGACGGTAGATGGTTGTATTATCGGTCAGGGGAAAATTGATGCTAACAGAAGATCGGTTGGTGAATGGGTCAACGGATTACCCGGTCCCTGGATCGGAGCGATGGAGGCAACCATTTTCACCGGCTGGATCTATGATTTTCTCAGCCCCTATGCTGTTGAGTTAAAGGTGGCTCATCCCGAGATGCTCAAGGCCATTACTAACTTCAAGAAGAAAAACGATCAAGCCGATGCCGCGATGATTGCCGATCTTTTACGGATAAATCTTCTGCCAGGATGCTACATGCTATCGGAGGAAATTCGGGAATTGCGGCGCATACTCCGGTATCGTAATCACGTTGTAAGGATGGCCGTGAAGACTCAGAACAAGATGTCCGGGCTACTCATGGAAGTGGGGGTCAGTTCCAGTGAGAAGCGACTTCACGGCAAGAAATATTCCAATGGACTGCTTGAAAGAGTTGATGAGATTCCACCATCAGTAAAAGAGCTTTTGAAGCTGAGTCGTTCCAGTTTTAAGATTTTGCAGTGCCCAACGGGAATCAGCTGGCAAGGAACAACGGGGTCCAATTTCCAAGAAGCGTAACAAGCATCTTTAAGACTGTACTTGTTGAAGCTGCCAAGATTGCACCCTACTGGAATCCGCAAATAAATGCCGTCCACAAAAGGGAATTGAAAAAAGGAAACAGGAACAGGGCAAGTCTCGCCGTAGCCAGAAAGTTAGTTGCTTACATGATGGCTGTTGACAAAAATCAGACCGAATTCATACCTCACGGAGAAGAGAAAGCAGCCTGAGAAGAAATGAATATATAAACTCCCTGCTGAAATAACGATCTTCCCGCCGGTCCTCGCCGTCCTGGGGACTATGCATGCCAAACCACGTAATGCAACGATTATGGTGTTTCGAGGTCGGCGGGTTGGCCCATTGAAAGAAAAGAAAAAGATCAAGTTGCAGCAGGTTGGGATTTAAAGGATAAATCAAATTTTTAAAAACTCCTCGGAGGTTAAGGAAAATCTCCATTTTCCTCTTGACTTTACTTATCATGGATGTCCCCTGATTAACACCCCATCGGTGGAAGTTATCCCTGGCTTCTTTAACCATATTTATAAGTAGTATCGCACTTGTTGCTTTTGTTGGAACAGAATTTATGCCCGCTATCGACACAAGCTTGATAATCGTCAAAGTCGAAATGCCTATTGGAACCGAACTGGAAGAGACATGTCATGTAGTCCAACAAATTGAAGATATTATGTCTG
>JAXHTA010000069.1:0-11869 GCA_034190285.1 Thermodesulfobacteriota bacterium
TATGCTTTGCTGGCGATATTTTTCGTTTTGCCAAACCATGATAACGTACAATCAATCTCTTGCCATTTTCTAATCGGATAAAGGTCAAGCCTGGTGTCGATTGTTATTCTGAGCTGTTCTGTGATATGACAATCGGGCTTAATGAGCAGGGTGATAAGTTTACGATGCCTAGCATGCTTCCATGATTTGAACAAAGGCTGTTAGCCGGGCAATTTAAAGAATTAAAAGAGACCTACAGATTCTATAATGATCCGATTGAGTCATGTTTCCAAGAGCTTTGACAACGGGCGGTCCTACGCGGTCCGGGACCTGTCATTTCAAGTGACCGAAGGGGAAACCCTTGTGCTTCTCGGCTCATCCGGCTGTGGTAAGACCACCACTCTTAAAATGATCAACCGCTTAATAAAGCCGTCCGAAGGGATCATTGAGGTCAACGGAAAGGATGTGAAAGCTCAGGACCCTGTGGACTTGCGCCGTCGGATCGGTTACGTCTTTCAAGGTATAGGGCTATTTCCCCACATGACCATCGCACAGAATGTAGAGGTGGTCCCTAGGCTCCTTGGCTGGCCTTCGGGCCGCAGAAGGCAGCGCGCGGTTGAGCTTCTTGAACTTGTGGGGCTTCCGGCTGTGGACTTTGCGGCAAGATTTCCTGATGAACTCTCCGGAGGCCAGCAGCAACGGGTGGGGGTGGCCCGTGCGCTGGCGGCCGACCCAGGCTATCTCCTCATGGATGAACCGTTTGGAGCACTGGACGCGTTGACCAGAGAGACCCTACAGAAGGAATTGCTGCGTCTCCGGAAACGTCTCAAGAAAACCATGATTTTTGTGACACACGATATTCTTGAGGCATTTCTGATCGGCGACCGCATCGCTGTTCTCCATCAAGGAAATCTCGAACAGGTTGGGACAAAGAAGGATCTGTTAGTCACTCCTGCCACCGAATTTGTGGATGACCTCTTTGCAAAGTTGGTTAGACAGAGGGATACTCTTAGGGAAATTCTGGAATGAGCTTCGAGACCTTTATGGATTATGTTTCTGCACGCCTGCCGGAACTCTGGCTGAGAACCGGTGAACACCTTATCCTGACCGGCTGTTCTACCTTCGCGGCGATAGCGATTGGCCTTCCCCTGGGAATTCTGTTGTTTAGAGCCCCCTCGCTCCGAAACCCGGCCATGGGCGTCATAGGTATCTTGCAGACCATACCGAGCCTGGCCATGCTGGTCTTCCTTCTGGCCTTGCTCCAGAAGCTTGGAGCAACGCCTGCCCTTGTTGCTTTGACTCTCTATGCCCTCCTGCCGGTCGTTCGAAACACACTCACAGGACTTATGGAAGTATCCGCGGAAGTGATGGAAGCCGCCAGGGGGATCGGAATGACGGAGTATCAGCAACTCTTTATAGTACGGCTTCCCCTGGCAGCGCCGGTGATCGTGGCTGGGATCCGGACCGCCGCGGTCGTGGGAGTAGGTATTGCCACCCTGTCTGCCTTTATCGGCGCCGGCGGGCTTGGTCAGTTCATAAACCGTGGACTTGCCCTGTCCAATACAAACCTTATTCTTCTTGGGGCAATCCCGGCAGCCCTGCTCGCCTTGATCCTGGATTTTGCCATTGGGGCACTTGAATGGGGACTTCGGCCTGAAAGAAAAAGAGAGCGTGAAAAGAAGACGAAGGTCATGATGAGGGTCGCTTCACTCACTATGCCCTTTCTGTTGATCCTGATAGGGATATTCTCATACGTCACAAGGCCTTCTTCGGAATTCAGGGAAGTAGTTACTTCAAAGATCCAGGCAAGACCAATCAGGATCGCAAGCAAAAATTTTACTGAACAAGTTATCCTCGGGGAGATAATGGCTCAATTGATCGAAGCAAGGACCGGCTTAATCGTTGAGCGGTTTTTTAACCTGGGAGGCACCATGATATGTCATGATGCTCTTGTAAACAAAGAGATTGACCTCTATTCCGAGTATACAGGAACCGGATTGACCGCAATCCTCAAACACCCGGTAATAACCGACCCGGATGAGGCCCTGCAATATCTGAGAGTTGTGTATCACGAGCGCTTTGGTGCACGATGGCTAAAGCCCTTTGGATTCAATAACACCTATACGATTACCGTGCGCGAAAGTGATGCAGGGAGACAAGGATGGGACAGCATTTCTGATCTCTTAGATGCTGCTCCAGGGCTTCGGGCAGGTTTTACAGCAGAATTCGCCGAGAGGCCTGATGGTTATCCAGGCCTCCGCAAGGCCTATTCCCTGAGATTCAGCGAGGTCCGGGACCTTGACCCTTCGCTCATGTATAAGGCGATCGCCAAAGGGCAAATTGATGTGATCTGCGCCTTTGCTACGGATGGGCGTATTGCAGCCTATGACCTGAAATCGCTCAAGGATGACCGGCAATTTTTTCCTTCTTATTTTGCTGCACCTGTCATTAGAGGGGAAATATTGGAGGATTATCCGGAATTGGGTGATGTGCTGAGTATGCTCGGTGGTATTCTTGACGATGAAGGTATGAAGCGTCTGAATTTTGAGGTCGATGGAAAGAAACAGAGACCGGCTGAGGCGGCTAAAGGACTCCTTATATCCAAAGGCCTTATAGTGACGTCATAGGTAGATCCTGAACAAAAGCTGCTTTTTTTCCAATCTTTATGTCGGATCAAGATTTTGACCATCAAGATATTTAATATATCCCTGTGGTTGTAAGGATTTGGCAAATGACCACGTAACTTCTCAAAAAGTCCGGTTATATCATACTACCCAAGGGCCATGCAGTTCTCTTTTTTAAGGGCCGCAACATAGATTTTTACGCCGCACGTTTAACGCCCCTTGGCTAATTAAATACTACCTCAGTACAGGCGGAAAGGGCGGCGGTCTATTGAGTGGGCCTCCTATGGGGCTGTCTTCGGATGTATTTTACAGCAACACCGCCTCTTTCTGAAATGAGGCAAAACTTTGCGGCTTTTAAAAAAGAGAACTGCATGGCGCTTTTGTTTTTCCGGACTTTTTGAGAACTTACATGATCCCGAAGATTAGCGTCGGGATCATTTGCTGAAGAGCTACAACTGATTTTAATTTCAAACAACTATAGTATGACGATATGGAAATACCGTTGTTGAAGGACATTGTCGTTATTTTTGGACTGGCAATTGCCGTCCTTTTCGTATGCCATCGATTTCGTGTTCCTGCGGTTGTGGGGTTCCTCCTCACGGGAATGTTCGTAGGGCCGTACGGATTTGCGTTGGTAAGGGCAGTTCACGAAGTTGAACTTCTAGCTGAAATCGGTGTCGTGTTGTTGCTTTTTACCATCGGGATCGAGTTCTCATTTGAAAGGCTTCTTCGAATCAAGAAATCCGTCCTCATGGGTGGATCGGTCCAGGTTTTCATGACATTCTTGGCTGCTTTATTTTTTGTCATGCGGTTTGGCCACCCTTTTGGAGAGGCGGTTTTTATCGGTTTTCTTGTAGCATTGAGCAGCACCGCAATCGTACTCAAACTACTACAGGAGAGAGCCGAAGTTGATAGCCCGCATGGACGTACAGCTCTTGGCATCCTGATATTCCAGGACATTGCCATTGTCCCTATGATTTTTGTCACTCCGTTGCTGGCCGGTGCGACGTCCAATTTGGGTGAGTCCATACTTGTTCTTCTGGCCAAAGGGATAGGAATAGTACTGTTGGTGATGGCCTGCACTAAATGGGTTGTGCCCAATCTACTACATCAAATCGCAAGGACGCGTAGTCAAGAGATTTTTCTGTTAGGCGTGGTCGTAATATGCCTTGGTGTTGCTTGGCTGACTTCAAAAGCTGGGCTTTCCCTTGCCCTGGGCGCCTTTCTGGCCGGATTGATCATCTCTGAATCTGAATACAGCCACCGGGCGCTAGGGAATATTCTACCCTTTCGGGATGTCTTTTCAAGCTTCTTTTTTGTTTCCATTGGCATGCTTCTTGATATAGGCTTTTTGGTCCGGCAACCGGGAACCATCGCATTGATCGCACTGGGAGTCCTGCTCTTAAAGTCTATCATTGCCTGCTCCGCAACACTTTTATTAGGATGCCCTCTTCGTACTTCAATCCTGGTAGGTCTTTCACTTGGTCAGGTGGGAGAATTCTCTTTCATTTTGTCCGGGTCGGGTGTTGAATATGGTTTGCTTGCCGAAAACACCTATCAGATGTTTCTGGCCTTCTCCGTGCTCAGTATGGCTGCGACACCATTCGTCATAACCCTAGCGCCGCGCGTGGCCGATATCATCGTGGGATTACCGCTACCAAAAAGGGTGATTTCGGGTCTTTATCCTGTTTCTGATACAAGGGTTGCAACAAAGAACGACCATCTCATCATAATCGGCTTTGGTGTGAACGGCAGAAATGTGGCACGAGCAGCACGCTTGTCAGGTATCCCCTATGCCGTCATTGAAATGAACCCCGAGACGGTGAGGAACGAACAAGCCCAAGGGGAACCGATCTATTATGGCGATTCAACCCAGGAAATTGTACTCCAGCACGCTAACATAAAAGAAGCGAGAGTGGTAGTAACGGCGATTAATGATGCGGGCTCAACCCGTAGAATCACCGAAATCACTCGGAGGCTTAATCCGAAAGTTCATCTGATTGTGCGCAGCCGTTATCTGCAAGAAATGAAGTCTCTATATGAGTTGGGAGCTAACGAGGTCATTCCGGAAGAGTTTGAGACATCAGTAGAAATCTTCGCCAGAGTTCTGGCCAAATATCTTATACCCAGAGATGAAATCGAAGCTTTGATTTCTGAAATACGAGCCGATGGCTATGAAATGTTTCGGAGCCTTTTCAGAGAGTCTTTACCTGTTTCCGATTTGGATCTGCATATTCCCGATTTTGAAATCACAACGTTGCGCGTGGGCGAAACTTCACCTTTGGTCGGTAGAAGCCTGGCCGAACTAGACATGAGAAAAAGGTATGGAGTTACTGTACTGGCTGTACGTCGAGACTCACAAATAGTAGCCAACCCGGACGCAAATATGCCATTTTGTGAAAATGATGTGCTTTTTGTCCTTGGATCACCAGGTAGAGTTGCCGAAGTCGCCGATCTTTCCCTGGCCTCGGATGCAAGGGACAAAGGAAATGTGTTTTAGAATCCATTCAGTCTTCTTTCGTCCATAACTGGCTAAACCTCTCAAATGCTTTTTCGTAAGAATTTAGACTTTCGGAAGTAAGGTGTTTTGACCTGTGAGGGTAGGTAACCAGCTTACACTTGTTTAAAAGGGCTGAAGTGTTACGTTTTTTCTATCGGAGTCGTTTTGTTGTAGCCGATGAATGAGCATATCTTGTGTCAAATTTGGCCTTGACACACAACGTGTTTTTTTTCATACTCCGTCTTCATGGTGATCCGGTTAGTCTGCGAGGATGGCTAACAAGACATGCTGTGCCCGATCAAAGCACAGGACTTGTGCCACACTGAAGTCTATATTTCAATCTTTAAGGAATAGAAAGTAGGAGAAGATCAATATGGGATTAACCCATGTGGATAAGCCGAATCTACTGGAAGATATTTTCAGTCATGACAGTATACCGAGGGTCAAATTTACCGGCAAGGCCTATGAGGAGATACGCGGCAATCTGGTTGAATTTGATCCCGCGAATGTGGTTAACAGAGATATTCACATCACAGATACGACTTTCAGAGATGGTCAGCAGGCAAGGTCTCCCTACAGGGTTGACCAGATCGTCAAGATATATGAAATGATGTCGAAATTGGGCGGACCCAATGGTGTAATTCGGCAGAGCGAGTTCTTTCTCTACAGCAAAAGAGATCGTGAAGCTGTCGAGAAATGCAGGGAACTGGGACTTGAGTTCCCTGAGATTACCGGCTGGACAAGGGCGCTAAAGGCCGACCTAAATCTTGTGAAGGCAGTTGGTCTAAAGGAAACCGGCATGCTCACATCATGCTCTGATTATCACATTTTTTATCAGATGAACAAAAACCGACAGCAGGTTTTTAATGACTATTTGGCCGTCGTTGAAGAGGCTCTTTCGTCCGGGATACGTCCGCGCTGCCACCTTGAGGATATTACTCGTGCTGATATTCACGGCTTTCTAATTCCCTTTGTTGACAAACTTGCCCGACTTTCCGAGCAAGTTCCACCGGAACTCAAGATAAAGGTTCGGCTGTGCGATACAATGGGTTTCGGCATTCCATTTGCAGGAGTTTCACTACCTAGAAGTATTCCCAAACTGATATATACTGTGATTAATGAAGGTGGCATTCCATCGGACAGGCTGGAATGGCACGGGCATAATGATTTTCACAAAGTCCATATTAACGGCGTTATTGCCTGGCTATATGGATGTAACGCCGTCAATACGACATTATTGGGGTTCGGTGAACGAACCGGAAATCCTCCTCTTGAAGGCGCTGCGATAGAATATGCCGGTATCATGGGGCATACAAACGGCATGGACCTGTCCATGGTCACCCGGATTGCCGATTATTACAGGGATGAGATAGGGGCGGTTATCCCTGAGCACTATCCTTTTGTGGGTGAGAACTTCAATGTCACTAAGGCCGCTATTCATGCGGATGGTATTTCCAAAGATGACCGTATCTACAATGTCTTTAATACCACGAAAATTCTGGGAAAAGCGCCCAGGGTTTCAATTACGGACAGGTCAGGTGTTGATGGCGTCGCTGTATGGGTGAATGATTATTTGGGATTATCAGGGGAAAATCGCTTGGGCAAAACAAAGGTGGGACGAATAGCGCGTTGGGTCTCAGACCAGTATGATGTGAAAGGCCGTATCACAGCCATTTCTGACGAAGAATTGCTGGAGCAATGTAAACAGCATTTACCTGGTTATTTCAAATAGCACCTGAACGAAAATCATCTTTTTCGCCAATCTCTACGTCAGATAACGTAAAACTTTATCAAATGAGCCCGACGCTTCGCTTCGAAATTATGCATGAAGGAAGCTGTAAAGATTTTTTTGCGGTTCTAGGAGCCCTGTGAAATGAATGGAAGCTTGTTACAGACTCCCTCGGTCCAAAGCAACTTATTTTCGAAATGCTAATTCCTACCAGATACCAATTTCTATCCTCTTTTGCCTGCTGGCAGTTGCAATTGTTGTATTTAAAGCTCTTATCGGTACAAATTAGAGATTCTGTACAAAGGACAAAAGGATGATAAGTGACAAAGTTCTGTTTGTCGACGATGACATAAGTACATTGAAGGCATACAAGAGACAGCTCAGAAAGCAATTTAGTATTACGACTGCTATAGGAGGGGAAGAAGGACTGGCGCAAGTTGTAGAGAGAGGTCCTTACGCAGTTATCGTTTCAGATCTCTGTATGCCATTCATGGATGGATTTGAGTTCTTGTCTCGTGTACAAGAAATCTCTCCCGATAGCATTCGCATCATGCTGACTGGGAATGCTGATTTAAATATTGCGATTAAAGCTGTCAATGAAGGGAGCATATTCAGGTTTTTGACCAAGCCATGTGAACCTGATACTCTGGCAAATATGCTTGGTGCCGGTGTCGAACACTATCGACTTGTTATGGTGGAAAGAGAACTCAATGAGAAGGTAAAGGCCATGTCAATAACAGACCCCCTGACCGGCTGCTACAATCGTGGCTATCTCATTGAGCATCTGCCCCAGGAGATTAAGAGGGCAAGGAGATATGAACGCTGCCTTTCCGTTGTCATGTGCGATATCGATCATTTTAAAAAAATCAACGACGGCCATGGACATCAGGCCGGAGATAATGTGCTTAGGATGTTTGTGCAATGTATTGCCGGCTCCATAAGAAAAGACATTGACTGGCTGGCAAGATATGGTGGGGAGGAGTTCGTGATTGTGCTTCCTGAAACAAACTTGGAGGGTGCTTTCACACTGGCAGAAAGGCTCCGGAGAAATACCGCAAGAATGGAAATTGAGATAGATAATAATGAGATAAACATATCCGCCAGCTTTGGGATAGCATGGTTTGATCGTGATACCCCCGATGAGAAAGTTCTATCTGATGTAATCATAGACAGCGCGGATAAATGTCTTTACCAGGCGAAAAGACTTGGGAGAAACAGAGTCATAGGCTAATGATTTGACCTTTCCATTGAAAGGGACAATCCGAATTCAGGATACAATGGAAACAGACAGGTACAGGATTCCGGGTGACGATCACTACATATTGAAGGAACTGGTTGACGCCTTTGATCCCGAAGTGGATTTGAGGAGCTATGCAGACTTTATCCTCAAATTGATGGAAAGACAGTTCGGGTTCAGAAAAATTTTACTCAAACTGATATCAATCGAAAATGAGGGATTGTTTATCGCTGCCCACCGCGGGCTATCAAATGATTTTGTGGCGAGGCGTCCAACGGAAATAGGATCGGGCATAAGCGGAAAGGTTGCAGTAAACGGCAAATCGATGATTGTGAAGGATCTAATAAATGATGAAAACACGACCCCCTACGCAAAGATATATGAAAAGGAAGGGGTGACATCCTTGTTGTCGCTGCCCATTGCAAAAGGCGATGCAATCATTGGTGTTCTTAACATCTACGATAATGACGCTAACAGGTTCACTCAAGAGAATGTCGTCTCCATATCGAATATTATCAGCTCTGCGGCTAGCTTTCTGTCTTTTCTTTATCAAAATGATAACTTGAGAGACAAGTTAGACAGGGTGCAACGGTACAACAAGAGATTGGAGCAACTAAAATCCTTTCACGAGCTGATTATAGAGAATATTCCCATTGGTGTTGTTGCTACTAATGAAAAGGGATATGTGGTTCTAATGAATCGGGTTTTAGAAAGGATGAGCTTGCAGCAAAGAGAAGAGTGTATGGGTAAAAGATGGATTGAGGTTTTTGGCTTTGAAGGTGGGCTGAAATACAGGCTGGAGACCAGTTTTAGAACATCTTCTCCTCAGCTGTTTCCAGAAATAAACCTGCCCCTCAGGGATGGATCCGTGTTGCCGGTTGAAATGAAGACCGATGTTATCAGAGACCATTCCGGCAGTGGGATCGGAGTTGTTGCCATCTGCTCTGATATCAGTGAAAAAAAGAAGGCTGAACGGGAGATAGAGAAGATTGAGCGATTGGTTGCTATCGGCAGACTATCAGCGGGGATAGCGCACGAAATTCGGAACCCCCTGGCCGGGATAAGCGGAGCGCTTCAGGTGATAAACAGCAGAGTCAGCGGCGATGTTGAACTTGAGGGGGTTCTAAAACGAGTTTTTAGAGAAATAAATCGGTTGGACAATGTGGTTGAAAAATTGCACGGGCTTGCTTCACCGAAGAAATTGACTTTTGAGCCGCATTCAATTTCAGATGTAGTCGAGGACAGCCTGTTCTTTATTGAAAAACCGCTTCAAAGCAGAAAGATCAGGTTGATCAAGAGACTTGAGAAGGGGCTGAACCCGCTTATGATGGATAGGGATGCCATCCAACAAGTAGTCATAAATGTTATGATAAATGCCATGAATTCAATGCGAAAGGGAGGAGATTTAACAGTTGAGACAGTTTTCCTTGAAAGTATAAGTGTTCTGGAGCCTGACATAATGTGGCACAACTCCAGTCTTAATCCTAATCCAACGCTCGAGTTCTGGAAAAAGCCCCCGTCTTATGCTGCTATTGTTGTTGCTGACAAGGGAATCGGTATTCCTCAGACGGTGGTACCAAGGATTTTTGAAGCATTTTTCAGCACATTTCGCGGCGGAACCGGTCTGGGCCTTTACATTAGCGCCAGGATCGTTGAGCAACACCATGGAATAATGGGTGTCAGGAGCCGGAAGGGAGAAGGGTCCGTATTTTACATTCTTTTGCCTGCTGAGAGCTAATAGCATGAAGAGTCGTATTCTGATAATAGATGATGAAGAACTTATCAGGTGGAGCTTGAGGAATTCGCTTGAAAAGGCGGGGTATGAGGTCGTTGATGCGGAATCCGGTGAAATGGCCCTTGATATCCTTGGGAACGAGGAATTCAACCTGGTCATCCTGGATATGGTACTTCCCGGGGAGGATGGCCTTAATATACTGAAGCAGATTAGGAAGGCAGATATGGAAACCCAGGTTATTATGATAACGGCCTTTGGTTCCATTGAGACAGCAGTAGAGGCTATTAGATATGGTGCTTACGATTACATGACCAAGCCGTTTGATTTGGGTGAAGTCCTTTTAAAGGTGGAGAGGGCACTACAGAACGCCGGAGTGGTCAAGGAATTAGGCCAGTTCAGGAAAATTCAGGAAGATCGATTCTCAAAAGAAACGGTAATATTCAAAAGCCGTGCAATGACAGAAATCATTGGAAAGATTGAAAGAATATGCGAGGCCGATGTCGATATGGTCCTGCTGACCGGTGAAACAGGGACAGGGAAAGGACTATTGGCGAGACATATTCATAAGACGGGTTCTTCTTCGCGAGGACCATTTGTTACCTTGAATTGTACTTCAATACCCGACAACTTGCTTGAGAGCGAATTGTTTGGCTATGAGAAAGGTGCATTCACTGATGCCAAGAGCAAGAAAGACGGCGTAGTTGAACAGGCCAGGGGGGGGACACTTTTCTTGGATGAAATTGGTGATATGCCATATAGACTCCAGGGCAAGTTGCTAAGGTTTATCGAAGAAAAGAAGATTAGGAGATTGGGAGGGCGGAAAGAGATAAATGTGAATTTGAAATTGATTGCAGCTACCAATCGAGACCTGGGGAAAGCAATGCAGGCGGGCGAATTCAGAAGTGATCTTTATCATAGACTGAATCTTATTAATATTCATATTCCACCCTTGAGAGAGAGAATAGACGGGATTGCTCACCTCTCGGAATTCTTCCTAAAAAAATTCAACTTGAAATATGGGGGAAGAGCTGAAGGTTTTACTGGTGAGGCCTATGAAATGTTGATGGATTATCCATGGCCTGGAAACGTCCGTGAATTGAGCAATGTTGTTGAGAGGGCCATTATCCTGGAAAATGCCAGGTTCATAGATAGGTCGCAACTGATTGGTTATCTGGTCAAGTCGCCGATCCTCTCGCATAACCAAGTACGCCAATCCGATTTGTATAACAAAGGTGTTTCTTTTGAGAAATTAATGAGTGATTTCAAGAAGAATATATTTCAGATGGCCCTGGAAGAGTGCAATCATAACAAGGCAAGGGCCGCGAAACTGCTTAAGATGGACCGTTCCACTTTCAGATATCAAATGAAAATGGTCAACCTTGAGTGATTACAATTAACCGTTAGGGGTTAATTTTCGCCAGTTTTTACTGTACCCGGAATATTCCCCGGCGATAAGAATGGTATTTATCTAATTAAAATCAAATACCTAACAGGGCTGGCCCTGAACATGCGTGATTGGCAAATTCCTTGCATGTGTCTATGAGGTACTGGTTGCAAAATTCTGATGGGGTTTTCCACAAATGTGCCGGCTTTTTCTGCTGGAGATGTGGCATGATGGCGAGGAGGCAATGGATCCGTACCCGTTCAGCCACAGAAACGGCGAACCTTTTGCAGCAAAGTGGCGGTGCCCGTTCAGATACGAATCAGGGAAGGCTCTTATAGTTTGGAAAGATCGTCGACATGAAGTCAATATGAATTTATGGGAAAATAGAAGGCGAGGAGGACGGAATGATAGAAAAATTCAGTGATTGGTACAAGAACAGACATGAATATGCCATGGACTGGAAGAAAAGGACCGGCGGGAAAGTGATGGGCTACTTTTGCACCTATGTGCCCGAAGAGATACTCTATGCGGCGGATGTGCTTCCCGTAAGGATATTGGGCAGCCATGAACCGCAAAGCGTTACCGAGCCACATCTCTTTGCGATGTACTGCCCTTTTTGCCGGGACTGCCTTGCCCAGGGCGTGGAAGGCAAATATGATTATTTGGACGGAGTGATGGTTG
>JAXHTA010000690.1:0-1848 GCA_034190285.1 Thermodesulfobacteriota bacterium
TTATTCATGAAGGATATCCCCCCGAAGGTTTCTATTGATGAAGCCCTTGAAATCGGAAAGAAATTCGGAAGCGAGCATTCCGGCAGTTTCATAAACGGTGTGCTGGACAGTATCTACAACACCCTGGTCCTGGAAGGCCGGTTGGAAAAGAGTGGAATAATAGAGCATGAGATATGATCCCCAGACAATTGAGGCCAAATGGCGGTTTTATTGGGAAAAGAAGGGCCTGTTCAAGGTCACTGAAGACCCGTCAAAGGAGAAGTATTATCTCCTGGAAATGTTCCCCTATCCTTCAGGAAGAATTCATATGGGGCACGTGCGAAATTACACTATCGGCGACGTAGTGGCCAGATACAAGAGGATGTGCGGCAAGAATGTGCTTCATCCCATGGGTTGGGATGCCTTTGGCCTACCTGCAGAGAATGCCGCCATTGAGAATAATACTCATCCTGCCCGATGGAGCTACGATAACATCGAAGCCATGAAGGCCCAGATCAAGCGAATGGGTTTTAGCTATGATTGGGACCGTGAACTTGCCACCTGTGATCCCGACTATTACCGGTGGGAACAACTGGTATTCTTGAAGATGCTCGAGAAGGGTCTGGCCTATAAGAAAAGGACCTATGTCAACTGGTGTGAAAAATGTCAGAGCGTTCTTGCCAATGAACAGGTGGAAAATGGTTGCTGCTGGCGCCATACCGATCAGGAAGTCAACATCAAGGAGATGGACAACTGGTTCTTGAAAATAACTGCTTATGCTGATGAAATGCTTGATTATTGCCGGAAGCTTCCTGGATGGCCGGGCAGGGTCTTGACCATGCAGGAGAACTGGATCGGAAAAAGCCAAGGTGTGATCATCCGGTTTCCATTGGTCGGTTCAGATGAGATGGTAGATGTATTCACTACGCGACAGGATACGGTTTTCGGCGCAACCTTTATGTGCCTTGCTCCCGAGCATCCCATGGTCAGTGAAATAGTGAAGGGGCTGCCCCAGGAGAAGGAAGTTCTTGGCTTCGTAGAAAGAATCCTCAAAATGGACAGCTATGTGCGTACGGCAGACTTTACAGCCAAGGAGGGGGTCTTTAGCGGAAGATACTGCTCAAACCCTGTGACAGAGCAGAATATACCTATATTTGTGGCCAACTTCGTCCTCTTTGACTATGGCACGGGAGCCATTATGGCTGTTCCAACACACGACCAGAGGGATTTCGAATTTGCCAAAAAATACGGTCTGCCACTCAGGTTGGTTATTAGACCTCCGGATCAGGATTTAAACGAAGAGACCATGACCGAGGCCTATGTGGATGAGGGGATCATGGTGAATTCCGGACCTTTTGACGGCCAGCGCAATCTAAAGGCCCTGGAAAGCATTGCCGAATATTTGGAGGCAAGAGGGCTGGGACACAGGACGGCGAATTTCAGGATCAGGGACTGGGGCATATCGCGGCAACGTTACTGGGGGGCGCCCATCCCGATTATCTACTGCGACAATTGTGGCACGGTGCCTGTCCCTGAGGAGGACCTTCCCGTCGTTCTCCCACTGGATCTGGATATGAGGCCAAACGGGGGATCTCCCCTGCCGTTTGAGGCATCATTTTATGAGACGACTTGTCCCAATTGCAGGGGAAAGGCCAGGCGCGAGACAGACACGATGGATACCTTTGTGGAATCCTCCTGGTATTTTGATCGATACGCCTGCCCAGATTATGATCTTGGACCAGTTGATCAGAAGAGGGTGGATTATTGGATGCCTGTTGACCAGTACATCGGGGGCATCGAGCACGCCATTCTCCATCTCCTTTACTCGCGCTTCTATACCAGGGTGCTCAGGGACTTAGGTCATCTGAA
>JAXHTA010000691.1:0-1836 GCA_034190285.1 Thermodesulfobacteriota bacterium
AAAGCCTCTCTTTCTGTGAATTTTGAGCGGTTCACCTTTAGAGGGGCTTTCATATAATCCCGGAAATGTCAAACTTTGGGAGTCCTCCGGCACAGCCGGAGGTTTACCCTGGATTAATTATCGAAAAGAAATATGAATTCGGCTTGGCCTTCTGGGCAATTTCAGGCACCCTAAAGCTGACATCAAAAGTATGGTTCTGAACTTGCCCGAAGGCCATGTCACGTAATATCCGGCCAGGTCGGCCAGATATCATCCGCGTGTGTCTGCGGTTAATTAGATGCCCAACCCATCTCAAAAAGAAAACCAGAGGCTCCTATCCGGATGTATTTCAGGCGACAGGAAGGCGTCCGAGGCCTTTGTCCGCAGGTTTTCTCCCCTCGTCTACAAGTACGTACAGCACACCCTTATAGTCAGCCAGGTACCATTCAACGAAGAGGACATAGCCGACCTTCACAATACCGTTTTCTTGCAGCTCTTTGACAGGAAATGTAAGAAACTCAGGCAATATAAGGGAAAAAACGGGTGCAACATTGCCTCATGGATAAGACTCGTTACTGCCAGGAGCGTACTGAACCATATCAGGCAAAAAGGGTCTGACGTCCTGACGTTTAGGAAAAACCGGATACCTATTGAAGTTGTTTCTGATCTAAAGAGCGATGACACAGAACCTGGGTCCTGTATGGAAGAGGATGAACAGGAGCGGCTGATCAGGAGCGGAATAAGAAACTTGGCCGCGCGAGACCGGTTGTTTGTCAGGCTTCATTTTGAAAACGGACTCTCACTTCAGGAAGTTGCTGACATCATGCATCTTTCCGTTCAGCATATACATGTCATCAAACACAGGGCTATCCAGAGACTGAAGAGTCTTGTGATATCTGGCATATAGGAATTTGGGCAGTAACTGACCGCAAACACACATAGGGCGCAGAGGTCACTGATTTTTCATTTGCCGTTGAGAGGACGGCAAATGAAATCTGCTTTGCAGCTTTGCTGCTGTTGAGAAGAAATGATCAGACTAAGGCTTACGCCTGCCCTGCATGCCCGAAAAACATAAAAAATGGCAGTAATTTCCAGTTAGGAAATTGCATAATATTTTTTAAAAAAAGTTGAAAAGTTAGTTAGTTAAGCGCATTTTTTGCTTGACATTCCGATTAGGGTCTGGGGCGAAAATTTTGTAATTCTAATGATTTAAAGGATTTACAAAATGCCCTATACTTTGCATCGTTTTAGCCTCAAAAGTGCACCATCTTTTTACCAATTGCACCAGCCTATTCAAAAGGCTATGGTCGGGATGCCATCATTAGTGGCACAAGGAAACAAACCTTTAAAAATGACTTTTGAAGATCAACTAAACGCCCTTATCTTTTTCCACCTGGAAGAGCACAGTTCCGAACAACATCTTCTTCAAGTTCTTGAAGAAGATGATTTCGCTCGTAATGTAATTGCCCCGGGACAGGGGATTAAAAAGAGCAGTTTTGCCGAAGCCATCAATACCAGAGGTCTTGAACAGCTTGTCCATATATACCAAAATCTTCAAACAGACGCTGTTGGCAAGCTACCGAAAGAATATGACAAACTTGGAGATCTCATTGCTATTGATGGCTCTTTGATCGATGCATGTCTTTCAATGCAATGGGCCGATTACAGAAAAGGCTCCAAGAAAGCTAAATTACATCTGGGCTTTGATCTGAACCGCTCCATTCCAAGAAAAATATTGGTTCCTCGCTGTTTCAAGTGGGTAAGCCGAAATTAAGTTTTCCAGCTATGAGGTAGATTATTGCAGTAATATTTCGTGTAGTTCGGTAGCCACGAGCTCGAGCCTTAGCAGCTTGAATA
>JAXHTA010000692.1:0-1830 GCA_034190285.1 Thermodesulfobacteriota bacterium
ACAGCGGGAGGCAGTGTGACCCAAAGCTTATTGGTAAGCAGCCTATCAGCCCATCCGGAGTAAGGGATATACTTAACGGCATAAAACCGCGTGCAATGTCGGTACAAGAAATTGAGGAAACTATTTGGGCCTTCGGCCGTGCAGCGGGTCGGATGAAAGAATCTGGATTTGACGGAGTACAAATTAATGGTGCCCATGGCTATCTGATGAGTCAGTTCCTTTCATCATACACCAACCGGCGTAGGGATAAGTGGGGAGGAACACTGGAAAACCGAATGCGCTTTGTAACCCAGGTTTATAAAGAAATAAGAAATGAAGTTGGCAACAATTATCCGGTAATTGTGAAAATAAATTCAGAAGATCAGATTAGGGGTGGTGTTACCCTTGAAGAGAGTATCGCAATGAGCAAGAAGTTTGAAACACTGGGATTTAATGCCATTGAAGTGAGTGGTGGTATTAAAGAGTCTGGTTTTACTATAACCAAAGGGGATATACCAAAGGATCTTATTCTCAGCAGACTCGGTACTGCTAAACGTTTTCTATTCAGGTTGGTAGAGAAAAAATTGCGAAAAGGTGCAGAGTTTAAAGAGGGATATTTTTTACCGCAGGCTGAAGCAATCAAAAAAAATGTAGCTATTCCAATAATTTCCGTTGGTGGTTTTCGCCGGAGAGCAATGATGGAAAAGGCCTTATTGCAGGGACAGGCAGATTTGATTGCTCTGTCCCGTCCATTTATCAGGCAACCCAACCTGGTAAAGCAGATGGAGAAAAGTCCTAATGCAGACCCCATAAATTGTATTAACTGCAATAGGTGTACAGTTGAAATTACCGTTCATTATAAACCCTTACGGTGCTACTACCCCCCGAAAAAATAAGACATCCTGGGAGAAAGTTTACACGTAATAAATGCAATGGTAAGAAGGAGAATACCATGAAGGTGGAGGAACTAAAAAACTATGGCAAAGCATATTCAGATACGATGGCAGAGAACTCGCGAGTGCTGAAGAAGCTATTCAATAAGGAGGGGTTGAGAGCAGTATGGCGACACTTGGGCCTTGTGGGTAGCCTGCGTGTTCTGCTTCTAGTGAGGCGGGAAAGGAAACGGTTGTTGGGTGTGAATCTTACGCTGGTTAAGCAAAAGGGGCTTACCTCCGATTTTCTCATCCGGCAGATTATTGATAACACCGCCTTGTTCGCGGCTATGACGGAGATTACCGGCAAGGAAAAGACGTTGGCCATCCACCGGGAAGCTATAGATAAGATCGCAGGGCCGATGAACGATATAATTGAACCACCGGTCAATCAATTCCAGCAAATGGATGATACATTCAAAGCCTATCGTGATTACTTGATGGCTTTCTTTGAGGCCGAGAAGAATGCAGGGATACACGATTACGAGGTGATTGAGGATTCGGATAAGGCAATCGCGATCAACGTCACATACTGTGCCTTCTGTGAAATCCCCCGCCTGTGCGAAATCGTGGAGGCCTGTGAAACCGGCTGCTATAGCGACGAGGTGTTCTATCCTGGGTACTTGGAACCTCTCGGAATCCGATTTGTCCGGAGCAAAACACTTGCCAGGGGGGGTGATTGTTGCGACTTCCTCTGGGAAAAGATCCAGTAATACCGTAATGGGGACAGATTTATTTTCTTGACATAAGATTGGGGTTGACTAAAATAGTTATATGCCAAGAACAGCAAGAGTAGTATTACCCAATTATCCTCATCATATTATCCAATGGGGTCACAATCGTCAAAAAGTCTTTGTAAATGATGAAGATTATCTTTACTATCTCGAGAACCTTAAAGAATGGAAGGAGAATTTAGGGT
>JAXHTA010000693.1:0-1826 GCA_034190285.1 Thermodesulfobacteriota bacterium
AGATAGTACGGTGGTCTGTGGTTATTCTCGCTTCAATAATGTCGTCGATTAAAGATCCCCATTTCTGGCGCCACATAGGAATAAGAGTGTCTTGCAGGGTCTTCCCCTCCCAGAACTCAATGTCTTTAAATACAGTCTCTTTGTCCTCTTCCGGAGGTATCACTCGTTCCGATTCTCTGCTTGAAAAACTGTCCCATTCGTCTTTAATGAAATCCACATTGAATTCAGGGAGGAAAATGTTTCCGACCCTATACTTGGTCAGGCTCCCAACGATCAATTCGCCTTCAAAGATGTCTATAGTCATCTCAGACATGATTTTATCCAGGGCCCTTGCTTTTTTTATGGTAACGGGCTCACCGTCTGAATGCCTCCAGTACTCGGTCATAAGATGGGCCCTCTCCCAATCCGCATGCACCGGAACTCTTACCGCCCTTTTGATATTGGTTATCCTCTCATTGAGGATAGACTCCTTAGGGATAATTCTTTCTATCTCCATAGCCAATACCTCCTTTTCCAAATCTCCACGGTAAACAGGTCTCTGTAGAACCTGGTTGTGCGCGGAAAATAGTCAAACATTTGTGATCGTTGGGTCCTACCTTCCCATCTGAAGCAGTGTCTTGAATGTAATTTGGCTGGGCTCCCAGTCAACTTCTGCCAGGTTCGCCACTTGATAAGACCAAAATTGAGTCATGTGTTGTGACTGGACGTCATACACCAAGGTCCCATAACCAGAAGTATGAGGTTCACCGTTGACATGGTAATACATACCTCCGTTACCGCTGTAAAACTTCCATGGTTTCATTTGCCGGTCATACATTTCACCAATGCCGATGGGGGTGATCACATGCCAGTAAGGCCAGGCGATCACGTTTAAGACCCTTTTCCCATATATATGTTTGATCTTAGGTATTCCTTCCACAACATATACGGGCCACACTGCATAACCAAGCCGGGGAAACTTCTGGCCTACGTCAAAATCCAGCTTTTCAGAGAAATCTCCTGTTTCTTTATCTATATAAGGGAAAGGGCTCTTGGGCTCGGGCAGAAGAATGAATTTCTTTGCCAGGATCTTAAAGGTCCAATCCGAAAATGGCTCCATGAAACCCATACCATCTCCGTGGGTACAATCCGATCCAGCCATGTTGTCCTGCCAGGTAGTACTGCTTACCCGAACCGTCCTCTTAAAGGCAGGCAGATACGCAAAACCCGTATCATAATGTTTTCCTTCGTCATAATGTCTGATACTGTACTGACCCACTCCCTTGAGCTTCAACGGATAGGTCAATACACTTACTCTCTTCCAGAGGATCTTTTCATGCCCTGGATAGGTTCCCAGAGGAGATAACATCACCCTGGTAGACAGTTTCACGAATCTTTGATCATTATTTACCTTTTTGTAGGCCCGGCCTTTCTTGTCAACAAATCTGATGTAGCTCGGGTAATTCCGCAGGCTATCCGCCACCCATCCGAACTTTACATTTGCCATGACTTCTAATCCGCTTTTCGGCTCAGGAAAGGGAAGACCACCAGGCCAGTTTACACCCACCTTCTCGTACCAGACAGTGCCACTCTCATCTATGATGGCCTTGCCTTCGTTTCTTTTTGTTATCTCGGCAAAGGTCTTGGGATATAGCTGGTCAGGGGGAAGCTGTTTCCCCATACTCATGACCATGCCGTCCATGACGGACATATAGATGGGCACCGCTAAATATTCCTTGACCAGGTCCACGTTGTCTTTTGCGATCAGGTCCCCTTCCTTCACCTTCCCACTAGTAAGATCTTCGATGGTAGGGAGCTTCACCTTTCCCTTGATCACATCATCAACA
>JAXHTA010000694.1:0-1821 GCA_034190285.1 Thermodesulfobacteriota bacterium
CAAAGGCCGGCATTACCGTTACGGCAAGTATGCCTGCCCTGGGCAGGGCCAGTCTCATAAGGGCCGCCTCTACAATGTTCGGCAGCTGTATAATGACGACATCGTCCTTTTCAAGGCCCAACTTCACAAAACCGGAAGCCAGCCTGTCTATGCACTTCTGGGCCTCGGCATAGGTCAGCCTTTTTTCGGAATCACCAAACGCCTCTCTATGGGGATGTTCCTTAGCCTTTGCTTCAAAGACCTCATGGAGCGTAGGAAGACCCCAGAGTTTTTGCTCCAGGTATCTTTTCTTCTTCCCTTCGGTCATCAAAAAGGGTTCCACTATGACATCTCCTTTAGTCTAAGGGGCAGGGAAACAGTTAAACTGATACGGGCCACCCCTAAAGAGCGGCCGCTGCCTTTGAGTTGGGGTTCAGCCTGATGGCTCGTTATCACCCTTGTCCACGTATGTCACTCTTCCGTCATCAATCAATTTCTGGACCCATGAACCCTTCTTCGGTTTCACTGAATAACGGGTAAACGGGATTATTTCCGGGGCCTTGTAACCACCTTCCTCAAATGCCTTCTTGCCCAGCTTAAACAACATGGCCGCTATGGCCACATGCCGCCCGACGTTTCTGATGGACTTTTCATTCCTCCATCCCTGGGTGGGAGGCACGGTCCTGCACGCCTCCTTGGACAGGGCGCTTTTTCCGTAGATCTGGCGCCCGTCGCATGTTGACACGATCCCGGCATGCACGGAGGCCATGGGATTGGGATCATCCCTTGTGGGCCACGACCCGGGCGTCGTCATGCCAAGTCCCAGGGCCCACATCCATATGTCCTGAGCACAGACCTCCTGACCCGCGATGTCCACGCCTCCAACCGTAATAACGCCGCAGGGTTTGTATCTCATCATTCCGGAGAATTTTGTGAAAGACATGGGCCCGAACATGTGGGCCTTTTCCATAAAGATCCTTGCGAGGGACGTCACACCCAGTGTATAGACGGGGGTTCCCATGATTATGCCGTCGCTTTCCATCATCTTTGTCAGCAACGCCTCTGAATCGTCTTCCGCCTCGTAACACTTGGGCCTCTCCGCATCAGCGGGGTGCATCCAGCCAAAGCACCTCATACAACCGGTACAGGGCACCAGATTGTAGTCTCCGAGGTTTACAAATTCGGTCTCAACATAACCCAATGATTCCGCCGTCTCCAGGGACAGCTTGACGGCCCATTCGGTGCTCGCGTGACGAGCGCTCCCACATATCCCAAAAATCTTAAGCTTTTCCGTCATGATCCTCCTCCTGAAATTAATTGGATGCGTTTACGGTTGCCGGTTCACGGTTTTTCAACCGTTACGCGACGAATGTAAACCTTAAAGGCCTACAGGTACTAAAAGCATTCAGTAGCCTATTGCCTTATAAACCTTGCACAAGGCCGTCCTGAGAGGCCAGGCTCCATTGATCCTGTTGCAGTAGTCGGGTTCATCGTTTACTAGCACATTTATATTTGCCTCCCAGACCCCGTGAAGCCATGGCTCCTCACCCGGCATTTCGGGGAACCACCAACCATGCTCTCCGTGCACGACCCTCGGGTCTATGCCGTCAAAGCATTTGCATTGCTGTCGCACCCTACCCCTCTGTGTCTCGATCCACACCCAATCACCATCATGGATACCCAGCCGCGAAGCGGTATCGGGATGAATCTGGACCCTGGGATAAGGCCGCTGCTTTCTAAGAGAGGGCAGCTGCCGATGCTCGGAGTGATAAAAGGGCATGTGTCTTCCCCCGGTAATTAAAATCAGGGGGAATTCTTCGGCAAGCTCAGGCCGGCTGTATG
>JAXHTA010000695.1:0-1816 GCA_034190285.1 Thermodesulfobacteriota bacterium
GACATGGTGAAGGGCCGAACACAGAGCAGGGAAGGAGCCTCTATGAGTTCTCATGACACGATGAATCCGACAGGAGGAGTGAGCGTGGGGCACGTCATTGAACCGCCCGACCCAAATGGTTATTTTCGGCTTTTCAAAGAGCTGAAGATGATTATTCAATACCTGACTATGGTCCGGTTAGCTCTGTGAAACGCCCCGTGCGGACCCGCATGCAGGGTGTTGTGGGGGCTGGGGGAGAAAAACCCACGGCTACCCGATTGGACGATCCGGGCAAAGAAGCACGGACTTCTTCCTTTTAGAAAATTTTAGAATTAGTGCACGGAGCCACTTTTATTCAAGTTGAGTCAAGAGAGATCCCACGCCTTTTCAATCAGGCAAATGCCCACACTCTCTCCACCCCCGTACGTGTATCCCTTTGTGCTGATAGGATTCATCTCCAGCGAAAATCAACGCGGGTGCGCCAGCTTTTTCTCCGGCCAGGGCGCACCATTTATGAAGTCCGGCAAAGGCTTCATGCGTCAGGGTGCGGCCCGACTTGATCTCAACCGGAATCAGCCGGGTTCCCTGCTCAACAATCAGATCAACTTCGTTGCCGTTGCTGTCCCGCCAGAATGAAAATGCTGGCTTTTCACCTTGGTTCAATTTTGATTTGATCAGCTCCGAGATGATAAAGGTCTCAAAAATGCTGCCCTGCAACGGATGGGTTATCATTTGTTCGGTTGTCCGAATTCCCAAAAGCCAAGATACCAGGCCCACATCATAGAAATACAGTTTGGGCATCTTTACCAGTCGCTTGTTAAAACTGACTTGATGGGGGCGCAGAAGAAAGACTAAATAACTGGCTTCCAGAACAGATATCCATGATTTTGCGGTATTGTGAGTGATACCGCATTCGGTTGCCAGGGAAGATAGATTCAGCAGCTGTCCCGTCCTGCCCGCACATAGCCTGACAAAACGCTGGAACGTTTCCAGATCCTGAATTTTGAGCATTTGCCTGACATCCCGTTCCACATAGGCTGTTACATAAGCGCTGTACCAGGCCGAGGGCGCCAATTCGCGATCATAGATCGGTGGATAGCAGCCAGTCAACATCATGGCATCAATCGCATTCGGTAGCTTGTCCGCAAGGGCCAGTTCCGGCACGGAAAAGGGGAGTAATTCCACAAAAGCGGTTCGTCCTGCAAGAGATTGCGTAATGCCGGACATCAGACCGAACTGCTGGGACACTGTCAATATAAACAGACCCATTCGGCGATCCTTATCCACCAGAGTTTGAAGATAGGACAAAATTTCCGGGCACCGCTGCACTTCATCCAGAACAGCGCCGTCGGGAAACCGTGCGAGAAAAGAGCGGGGATCATCATTTGCGGCCTGCCGCAAGTCAGGCTCTTCCAAGGACGCATATGGATGCTTTTCAAAAACCGCCCTGGCAAGGGTCGTCTTGCCCGACTGACGTGGTCCTGTCAGTGTAACGATGGGAAATCCGCCCAGCAGGTTTTCAATTGTTTCTTTTACATTTCGATGGATCATGGCAACAGACTAACAGGATTCCATGCAATTTGTCAATTGCTTTTACAGATTACATGGAAAAAATTCGTTTAGAACGGGGTTCAAACGTTTAGGATGAGGAGAAAACCGGGTTAAAAAAATATAAAGCTGCTCTATCTCGGTCTAGCTTATTCCAGGTTGAATTGTCTTTAACTTGATAATTCCCTGTAGCTCGCGGCAGGGTCACCACGAAATTCCCTCTCCACCTTTCAGGGGGAGAGGGATAGGGTGAGGGGTTCAAATAAAGTATTTTCCATTTTGATACCCC
>JAXHTA010000696.1:0-1812 GCA_034190285.1 Thermodesulfobacteriota bacterium
AACAACTTGGGGAATACCGTCTCTGTAATCAGCAGCTATACACTCGCTGTCATGGACACCATAGAAGTCGGGGCCGGTCCATGGGGTGCCGTAACAACTTATATCGGAGATTATCTATATGTGGTAAACAACGGTGACAATAGCGTGTCAAAGATCAATACTCTCGATTATACTGATATAAGCTCGCTTACTGTGGGTGCTTCACCTGTTGCGCTCGGAGCTTTTGTTGGCGGAAAGCCACCTGAAGCCCCCAGTGATCTTACTGCAACCGTAATATCGGATAAGCAAATCGACCTTTCCTGGACCGACAATTCTTCCGACGAATTTGGTTTTAAACTTGAAAGCAAGAAAGGGTCTCACGCAACTTATGCCGTAATAGCCGAGCTGGATGAAAATGTCACATCCTATAGCCATACAGGACTCAGCTACAACAGGATCTATTACTATCGCGTGGCGTCATACAATGACGCATCTCGTTCGGACTATTCCACGGAAGTCTCAGCCACTACTGAAGATGACGACAGTGACTGCTTCGTCGCCACGGCGGTTTATGGGGCATCACTTTCCCAGCATACTAGGGTACTCCGTGCCTTTCGCGACACATTCCTGTTAACTAATTCGATGGGTAGAATTTTCGTGGACTTTTACTATAACTTCGGTCCAAGAATGGCCAGTTTCATTGCCGAGCATGATCTCCTGCGCACCATAGTTCGCTGGGGCCTGCTGCCGTTTGTCGGGTTTTGTTGGGTGGCCCTGAAAGTAGGCCCGGTTCCCGCCCTCGTGCTCATGATCCTGTCCCTGACTCTGATGAGTCTCGCCGCTGTGGTTCTGCTTAGGATCATGAGGAGCAAAAATATTTCTGCTGAGGCTGGTCTTTAGTGAAGAACCCTGGCCCGGAGGACCAGGCTGCCCCATCTAAAGTGAACCGCTGCAAATATCTTCCAACTGGCGCACAATTCGTTTGAGATCGTCACAGTTCGCAAGAGACTCCAAGGTTTCAACTTTAGGTAAGAGTTGAGGCGGATTAGTTTCAAGAAGTTCATATGAATCCTCGATCTCGTCTACGGCGAACTGCACCGTCAGGCTGATATAATCAAGAGGTATGTGTTCCACAAACCCTGATTCCAATGTGGACAGTAGCGCTTTGTTAATGGTGTCGCCGGTCAATTTCATCAATTCTCCCACCTCATGCGCTTTGAATCCCTCAACAAATCGGCGGGAGGCAATAATCTGAGCGTAGTTTTGCATCAGACTCCGATCTCTGTTTCGCACTGTTGTGGCAATCAATTGATAGTTCAAGGTAATATACCATCTTAATAAGTCCCTATCCATCTTACGGTATGAAAAAAAGCGTGAGTCGTTTTCGTGGTGGTACACATGTCCCAGGATGTCATCAATCAATGGTTCACGCAATTCCACTAGGATGTCGTAAACTGCGATGCTCTTCCTGTACGCGACCCGTTTGAGCAGGATTTCATTTCGAAACGCCCAGTTTGTTGGATGATTTGTCATTTTTTCGGTCAAAAACAACAGTCGTCGAAGTATGTGATAGCGTGGCGTTGGCTTCCAGCCCAAAGTGGCGTAGGTAACAGAGGCATCAATATTTAGCTGCTTGTCCACATATTCCATCATCCAGGGTTGCTCAAAGGGTGGGCGACCTATAACCCTACCGACTAAAGATCGTGCCATCAGGCCGATGGCGGTCAGCGGTTTAGGCACAAAAACTGCTCTTATGTCCCTTCCGTGGTAATATCTTGCAGCAGTCCTGAAAAGGTCATAGTGAGAAACAGAGCCGTTTGGGCTGGCATTGTA
>JAXHTA010000697.1:0-1809 GCA_034190285.1 Thermodesulfobacteriota bacterium
CTTTGAAGATTCCCTCGGGAGTGCAGCATGGCAGGGTTTTTCGTATTAAAGGAGGTGGAGCAGCACATCTCAACAGACCCGGACATGGAGATCAACTGGTAGTTATTTACGTAGTTACCCCCACACAGCTGGATAAGGATCAGAAAAAACTTTTCAGGAAACTGGCTGATACTCTTGAACCGGCGATTTTGCCTAAAGACGATAAAGGCTTCTTCGATAAAATGAAAGGTGCCTTCTCCGGGCGAGGTTAGACTCACCTCCGGCACAAGACGAACCCAGATATTTAATTTCAAAGGCACCACGGATGAGCTTGGATGCCGAGGATTTTAACCTCACATGCATCGTTTTTTCATTTCCCTGGAACAGATCGAAAAAGGCACTATTACCATAGTCGGATCGCAAGCCAGACAGCTCAGGGATGTGCTGCGGCTGAAGCCCGGAGCCCAGATCGTCGTTTTGGATAATACCGGATGGGAATATCTGGTCGATATTGTTGACATAACACCAGACAAGGTTTGCGGTAAAGTAATTGAGCACGGCCATTGCCCCAATGAACCGGGAACAAAAATAACCCTTTATCAGGCACTTTTAAAGGGAAATAAATTCGATTTTGTATTGCAGAAATGCACTGAGTTGGGAGTGTCCAGCTTCGTTCCAGTATTATGTGAACGATGTGTTGCCACCGAAGTAAATCAATCACGATTTCAAAGGTGGCATAAAATCATAGTTGAAGCAGCAGAGCAGTCGGGGCGAGGGAATATTCCCACCCTGCATCCGTTAGTCGATTTTGGGCAGGCTTGTGAGTTGACTGAAGGGCTTTCATTACTGCCATGGGAGGCGGAAGCGGACGCGGGTATCAAAGCTGTTTTGCAAGATCGGGCATGGGGCAAGAGTTCCTTAAAACTGAATGTTTTTGTGGGTCCCGAGGGTGGTTTCGCACCTCATGAAGTTGAATTGGCTCGAAGCAAGATGATAGTTCCAGTCAGTCTGGGGAAGCGCATACTTCGCGCAGAAACTGCTGGTTTGGTAACTGCTAGTGCAATCTTATACGAATACGACGAGATGGATTGCAAAAACAATCGCTGATGATCACACAGGGGCTTGGCACTCTTGAAAGTAAATCAGATGGAGGATAAGGTGAAAATAAAAGTTCTTGGTGTTTGTGGAAGTCCCATAAAAAAAGGCAACACGGAGCAATTACTCGCAAGAGCCTTGGAGGTAGCTAGAGAAGAAGGCGCGGAGACCGAGCTTGTATCTCTGGCTAAGAAGCAAATAAGCGATTGCATCCACTGCAATTGGTGCTTGGCCAAACAAAAAGAGGGCCACTACTGTTCGATAAAAGATGATATGACGGAATTCTACGAGCCGATACTCAACGCCGACGTGATATTGTTTGCAACCCCTGTTTACCTGGGGCGTCTGTCGGGACAGTTGGCGGATTTCATCGATCGGCTTAGGTGTATTGAATTTGGGAACTTCTATGAGGATAGGGTAAGAGATAAGGTGGGTGGTGCCCTGGCAGTTGCCTGGGCTAGAAATTGCGGGATGGAGACAGCCCTGCTGAGTATTGTTACTACCCTTTTGATGCTCGATATGATACCTGTTGGAACTCACATGGTTCCCTTGGGAGCAGCCGGCGTTTCGAGCATTCATGGAACCGGGGAGTTTGATGTAGAGGATAAACTCCTGGTTTTGAAAGATGAGAGTGGACTGAAGTCGGCTGAAATACTGACTAGAAGGGCAATCGAACTTGCCAGGATTGTGAAAAGCGGGAAGGAATCCTTAGAATCTGCCCCGTGAGAATTGTTC
>JAXHTA010000698.1:0-1801 GCA_034190285.1 Thermodesulfobacteriota bacterium
CCCGATATTGTATCCCTTGTATTTGATGATCTCCCTCTTCCTTTCTTCGAAGTAGTATTCACCATTTTGAAATCTGCCAACGTCTCCGCTTCTATACCAGACATTTCCATGGACCTCCACTAATGATTCCTTGGTCTCTTCGGGCTTCTGAACATACTCCTTGAATAGCGCGGGGCCTTTAACGACCAACTCCCCGATTTCGCCTTCCTTTAGAAATCTCTTTTCCCCTAAATCCATGATCGCCACTTCATAATTGGGGAGAGGGTCGCCCAATGATAGCCCTGGCTTTTTCGGGACATTGTGGGTTGCTATGAACATCTCACTTGCCCCCCACGTCTGCAACAGTTCTTTCCCGACGTGGTCTTTCCATCGCTTAAAAACACCTTCCGGCAGGGCATCTGCTCCGGAGAAGAAGTACTTGACAGCCCTAAGCCCAGGAAGATATTGGTCGAGCCTTATGTGACCCAGAACAGCTGTAAAAAATGCGGGAGCGCCCGCCAGACAAGTTATTTTTCGTCTTGCAAGTTCTGTTAGTATGGCATCAATGTCCGGGTACGGGAATATTACCAGGGTCTCTGCGCGGACCATAGGCTGATTAAAAAAAATCAATCCTGCCAGGTGATAAAATGGCTGATATCCGGCCCAGATTTCTTCACCCTTTCTAAGGTCCTTGAAATAAAGGCTATAGAACTCGTCAAATGAATTGAAAGAAGAAATAGTCTCGTAATGAGTATGGGGGACCCCCTTGGGAGTCCCTGTTGTGCCTCCAGTGTAGATAATGAATAACACATCTTGCTTCCAATTCCCGGCGATTCGAGAAACACCAACATCCTTGTTCTTCATCAATTTTCGATATGTGTGGACCTTGGCATCTCTGGGGACGTGGCCTGTGGGGACTCTGACGAAACCCCTGGCTATCATCCTCTTGATCATGGGCAGTTCGTCATCCAGCTTAGTAACGATAATGTTCTCTATTTCCACTTCTTCCTTTACCCGAATTATATTCCCAATATTGATGTCAGTGCAGATTACGGTCTTTATCCTGTTTTCTCTGAGAATGTAAGACAGTTCACCCGTTGAATAGATAGCGCTAAGAAGGACAACTGTGCCACCTGCCCTGGAAATCCCATAAAAGGCAATAAGTGACTGAGGGGTATTGGGTAGATAAACCCCGATTTTGTCTCCCGGTCTAACCCCCAGTCTGACAAGCGCGGATGCGAATATATTGAACCTGTCCACAAGTCCTCTATAGGTCAAGCGCCTGCCCATATACATAAGGGCGGTCTTGTTGGGTCTTTCATTCGCAACCCTTTCAATAAGCTCATGAAACAATAGTGCACCTTGGTTTTTATGGAGCATTGTTTTCTTCCCCCGACCTTTTGAGGAATTGCTTTTTCATTCGGTAAGTTCGCAAAAAGTCCGGAAAAACAAAAGGGCCACATGGCCCTTGGATAGGATGATATACCAGGACTTCTTGAGAAGTTACTTCATTGGCCAAAATAAGTAGTGCTGAGATAGTCATCCGCAATTACATCCTCTGCCGTGCCTTCAAAAACCACGACTCCACGCCCCATAATATAGATATCTGCGCCGGGCTCCAGAAAGGCCTTGCTGTTCTGTTCCGTTATCAAGATGCCGACTTCCCCCGTTTCAAAAAGACCGAAAATAACGTCCTTCATGAGGGCACGTACGATTGGCGCCAGTCCGGTCATGGGTTCGTCCATTAATAAGAACCTGGGTCTTGACATAAATGCCCTACCCAGAGCAAGCATCTGTTGTTCCCCACCGCTCAAGAAACCAG
>JAXHTA010000699.1:0-1800 GCA_034190285.1 Thermodesulfobacteriota bacterium
AACATTAACACTGCTCTAAACCTGTTATTATCTCGATTACCTATGGGGTGCTTTTTCAGTACAAAGAGATGTCTCAGGTGTGTGATTGTCCGAGCCCAAAAAATGCCCATGTACACACTTTGGAACGTTACCAAATTCTTAGGAAAAAACCTATATTTCATAGAACGGCGGTGTTGCCATAAAATTCATCCGAGGGCAGCCCCATAGGAAGCCCTCTCAATAAGCGGCCGCCCTTTCCGCCTGTACTGAGGTAGTATTTAATTAGCCAGGGGGCGTTGAACGTGCGGCGTAAGAGTTTATGTTACGGCCTTTAAAAAAGAGACCCACATGGCCCTTTTGTATTCCCGGAGTTTGTGAGAACTTACCGTCGCCTTCCTTGATCTGAACGAAGAATCCTAATTTCCGTTCAAACACTAACTATCAGGCGATCTTCTTTCCCCGTTCAATCCTTGCCTTCTTTATCTGGACACGTCTCTTTTCCGTCTTCTCCCAATCAATCTCAAAAGTGCCTCGATCAAGGATTACCCCATAAACCTCTTCCGCCACTCCAACGGAGTGAATAAAACTCTCCACATCTTGTCTTACCCGTTCCGGCTCCCTTTCAACAGGATCACCGTAGCCTGCGCCACCTCCCGTATGCAATACTCCGGTCATTCCTTCAGTTGCCATCATGCCGTAATAGAGTGGCATTTTTTTGGCGCCCTTCATCTCAAGACACTCTTCGATAGTCCAGGGAACATTGCCTTGGCCAAGGGCTTCCAGCACCGCGTCTCCATCCTCAAGCAGGACCTGCACCGCCGAACAGGAAGGGTACCCTCCCCACAGGCCCACAGTGGGAGTTATCTTGTCCCCAATGCCCCGTTCACTCAGGTAGAGGCCGGGTGTATTGTGAACCATATGGGCAAGTTCCAGCCCTGCCCCGCCTCGGAATTTCCCCGGCCCGCTGCCATCCATACGATGCTTTCGAAAAAGGTATAGAAGTGGCCCGGCCGCCTCATAAGTCTCCACATCCGCGCAATCCGATTCAGGGGTCATCTGCAGGCCACCGCTGTCAACACCATCACGGTCATATCCAGCACCGCAACCGGAAGCAAAGGGATCCATCAACATGCTTCCGGTCCTTGTCCCGTATTGATCTATTCCTCCATAGCTCAGCCCGCAACTGCCTGTAGCCCAGGCCGCATTAAGATCACCCCGAAATTCATCGGTTGCGGCAAGCATCTTACTGATACAGACCCAGGCCGCATTGGTGATGGGAATTCCCGGTGACAGCGGACATTGGGCGCTTGATGCAGGGAAGTGGCAGTTTATCAGACTGCCTTCAGGAAAAACGGTGGTAACCGGTGCGACCATACCCTTATTCCACGGCACGTCCCAGAAGAGCAGCCCCGCAAGGGCTACAAAAAGACTACCCATTGCGCCATGCCACGCGCAGTTTGCTGAGCCGGAAGTCTGCACTGACGTCCCGGTGAAGTCAAAGGTTATGTGATCTCCTTCCTTGGTCATAGTGCACCTTATTCGGTTGACACTATAGTCATGGCCGTCGTGATCGACAAACACCTCCTGAGACCATACACCATCCGGAAGTTTCTCAAGTTTCTTGCGGGCAAGGACCTCGCTTTCGCTAATCAAACGATCAAACACCAGTAAGACCGTATCTCTGCCGTATCTTTGCACCAGCTCCAGAAAGCCTTTTTGGATCGCATAACAGGAGGCGTTCCTCGCCTTTGTATCCAGAATAATCATTGCCGGCGAGCGGGTAGCCCTCTCCAGAAAACAGATCACGTCCTTCCTCAGTTC
>JAXHTA010000007.1:0-19933 GCA_034190285.1 Thermodesulfobacteriota bacterium
CTATTTTTGAGGACCGCCACGAGGTGGGTGGAGGTATCGCCTCTGAGGAAGGTCCTGCCCCGGGTTTTATCGCCAACACCCACTCTTCTCTTCACTATGATCTTTATTACCCTACAGTCTATGAAGATTTTCCTGAATTTGAAGATCGGGGAGCACGATATGTACATCCCTTGTCCGGTTGCGGCGGCATATTCGAAGAGGATCAGGAGAGCCTGCTTATTTATAACAGGCACTCTGATCCAGTTCAGGAGAAGACCGCCGCTCAGATTGCCCGGTTTTCCCGGCGGGACGCGGATACATGGTTGTACTTGTGGGACAAATGGGAGAAATATTGGAGGCCTGCCCTTTATAAGTGGACCCATACCCCCGCCTGTGGGCCCCATGAGCTTGATCCCATGGAGCAGATGGCCATGAACCCTGAAAGCGGCCTGGAATCTCAATGGTTTATGATGAATTCCATGCAGGTCCTTGGTGAGGTATTTGAAAGTCCCGAGCTGCGTATTGTCCTGCAGCGCATCATGCACTCCGCCCATTCCCAATCTCCTGACGCCTATGGATTAGGATTTTTGGATCTCATCGGAGGGTTCTGGTATGCGGAGATGAGGCTTTTTGTCGGTGGCACGCATTCCATTGCTCATGCATTGTTCAAGTGTTTTGTAGAGCATGGTGGAAAGGTGTTCACCAGATGTCAGACGGACAAAGTTCTCGTGGAAGGAGGGGAGACCGTCGGCATCCGGCTGGCAGACGGGACTGAGATCAAGGCACGCCGGATTGTAGTAGTCGGAGTGGATCCCCGACAGTTGTGCTTTCGCTTTTTGGATGAAAAACATACCTCTGAGCGCATCAAGCGCAGGATAAATGCTATTGAGAGCAAGGCGTCCACCATCACATGGTATGACTATGCCCTCCACAATTTGCCCGATTATCATGCCAGGGAGGACAATCCGGATGTTGAACGGTGTGCATGGCTCGTGCTGACCAACCGGGATGAAGAGCGTTTGATCAAAGAAGTCTGCTGGCTCAAATTAGGGACCTACCCCCGTCCCGGGGTCACAACCATGGTGCTGTGCCCTCATTCCATCTTTGATCCCACCCGTGCCCCCGAAGGCAAGCATTTGATCAAGACGGAAACTCCTGGGCTTCCAGCCACCAGCTTAACCGAAAGACAGTGGCTTGAATTTAAAAAGGCGCAGGCAGAGGCAGAACTCAAAGAATGGAGCAAATTCGCCCCTAATATGACGTGGGATAACGTTATCGGCTATTTTCCCCTGACCTCCTACGACGCGGCCAACCTCTTGAATATGAGCCCGGACGGCAACATGGGTTCAGGAGTGGATATCGCTCCAGGCCAGATGGGCAAATTCCGTCCCATACCGGAGCTGGCCGGTCATAAGGTGCCGGGCATTACCGGCTTATACGCCACCGGTTCAGGCTGGCATCCCATGCTGGCTGGTGCCGGATGGCAGGGTTATAACTGCTACAAGGTGATAAGCGAGGACCTGGGGTTGGCCCAGCCCTGGAAAGAAAAAGGGAGACCTTACTAAGGGAGAAAGAACGATGCAGAAGAACTATGATGTTATTGTTGTGGGTGCCGGCCCCAACGGTCTGGAGGCCGCCAGTTATCTCAGCAAGGCCGGAGTAAAGGTCCTGGTGCTGGAGAGAAGGTATGAATTGGGTGGTGGCCTGGCCACCGAAGAGATAACCCTGCCACGCTATTTCCATAATACTCACGCCGTCTATATGATGATGGTGGATTACGCTCCCCTTTACCAGGACTTTGATCTGGAGGCCGCCTATAACTGCTCTCATATCTTTCCTGAACGCCAGTTCGTGCTTCCCCTTTCGGACAAAAACGCGGTGTGCATATACAAAGACATGGAGAGGACATGTAAGAACTTCTCCAGGTTTTCTTCTCATGATGCCGAGGCCTACCGGGAGTTATATTACCTGGCCAGAAAATGCGTAGATGAGTTTATTGCTCCGGCCACCTTCGTGGCCCCATTGCCTATCCTGGAGGCGGTAGAAAGGATGCAGTCCTGCGATGTGGGCAAGCTGGTCACGGAGTATTCAGAGAAGACGGCCGTTGAAATTGTGGAGCATTACTTTGAAAACGAGCACATAAAGGCGCTGATGCTATATCTCGCCTGCCATTGGGGAGTAGAATACGATCAGGGGGGATTAGGCTATTTAGTTTTGTTATACCTTAACCGGGCAGGCAACTACCGTCTGGTACGGGGCGGCTCCCATCAGATAGCCTCGGCCCTGGGAAAGATAATCCATGAGAATGGCGGCGCGGTAATCAATAACCAGAGGATCAAACGGTTTATCATCGAAGGAGGCGCCGCTGAGGGGGTGGAGCTTGCGGACGGCACCAGGATAGAATCCCGGGTGGTGTTAAGCACCTTAGACCCCCACCAGACTTTTCTTGAACTGACAGGTAAAAATCATTTGGAGGATGATTTTGTAGAAAAGTTGAGGCTCTGGCAGTGGGAAAAATACTCCCTGCTGGGTATCCACCTGGCCCTGGAAGAACCCCCCCGTTTCACAGCAGCCCAAAGGGATCCAGGCCTGAATGAGGCATTCATCTATGTCTTGGGCTATGAAACCCCGGAAGACTTTACCCGCTATTGTGATGCCATCTATTATGGGAAAATAGCCGATAAACCGGGATTCAATTGTTGTTTTCCCTCGGTGCTGGATCCACTCCAGGCCCCCGCCAACCGGTGTACAGGGCTTATCTCCCAGATGACACCATATGATCTGAAAGAAGGAGGCCCGGATCGCTGGTATGACCTGGCATTTCAGGAAGAGGTGGCCGAAAACAGCCTCCTCACCCTGAACAGGTATGCCCCCAATCTCACGCCGGACAAGGTATTGTGGAAATATATCTCCACTCCCATGGGGGTGGAGGACAAGTTTCCAAACATGGTGAAGGGAGGGATCAAGCAAGGGGCCTACGACCCGCTGCAAATGGGCTATCAACGACCCAACGATGACTGTTCCACGACCAGGACTCCAATCAAAAACCTCTATCTGGGAGGGGCCTCCTGCTATCCCGGGGGATGTGTGATCTGGGGGTCCGGTTATGTAGCTGCAAATCAGATAGCCGAAGACCTTGGGGTTGCCAAATGGTGGAAGGAACCGCCTTTGATGACCAGCGCCAGGGAGAAGGGATTGTTGTAGGGTAGCAGTTCGCAGTGTTCGGTGGCCAGGTGACAGGTAAATATCTGATGTTAAAGGCTATTATGGAAAGACAACTGCCGTCATTGGGGCCTCTGACACGCTGCCTAACCGACCACCGTTTCATAAGGAGGGGAATTATGAAGGTAAAAGTTTCTTGTCTTTTCTCTTGCATCTTCTTGTTGTTTTCACCTGCCATAAGTACCGGATTTGAAGATTGTTTCAATTACCAATGCATCCGTCAGGATATGACGGATCACGGAGTCGGATGGGATAGGTTACAGGCTTTTGAAGAAAACAAAGACAATTTCATCCTCGAAAAGAGGTGGCCCACGGTGAATTTGAAACTCACGCAGGAAGAGGAGAGGGCCCGGTTTGGCACTACGGCGGTGGATGTCGCTCAGAAGGTGTATCTGTTGCGGCATTTTGATGGGACCAACACAAGGATGACTACTTGCACCACGGTAACCCGGAAGGCGGGGAAGAGAAAGGTAAAGGGTGTCAGAGTGGAGATAAACCCCGCCATGCCGGCAGAATACCTTGATCCGGCATACCCCGAGGAGAAGAAGATGGGTTTCGATTGGAAGTTATTGATCCATATTGTATATCCCCCGGATATACGGGGATTCGGAACACTCATCTACAGCTACAATAACAAGAAAAAAGACAACGACACCTGGGTGTGGTTCCCCTCCTTGAGGAAGGTGAGGAGGCTCACACCCGCCAACGGCGACGATTATTTCGTAGGAAGCTATAAGACATTCGCCGAGGGTTTCCTTAGGAGGATCACCGATGAAGTCTCCCAAATAATAGGGGAGACCAGGGCCTACGGCTTTTATCCCATAACCTATTTCGATTACCTCGCTATGGAACACAAATATCCTCCTCATTCTCCGGAGTTTTTCAGCTTTATGAACAATATTATTATCCAGAGGGAATGCTGGGTCGTTAGATCGATCTCTGTGAAAGGGGGATATTGTGACTACTACCAAACTCGTATATGGGTCGCCGACAAGGAATGGGGATATGGACCTTATGTGGAGGAAATGTACAACGAAAAGGGGAAACTCTTTTCAATCCACAACTGGGCCTATATGAACCAGTCAGGTTATGACGGAAGGCCAACCTTTACTTGGACCGGTTTTGCTGAAGATATAAACTTTGAGGAAAGAGGTTTCAGCCACTGGAATGGCCCCGAGTTCGGGACCGGCTATGAAAACCCCTCCGAATGGTTTACCCTGAGGGAACTTATGAGAAGCATTCCAACTGAGAATATACCTCACATGCCTATCCTCCCGCCAAAAAAATTGCAGCCGTTGGAGGTGCTTCTTCCCACCAAGGACCTGCAAGATGCCTATCGAAAGCACTTCCCGGAGAGGGTTATGAGCTTCCCCGGAGAGGTGAGATTCTGATGTTGTTTCCCGGGTTAACGTCTGAACGAAAACTAGGATTTTTCGTCAAAGTCAAGGAAGATCAAGGTTTTAACCGCAGGAATATATTAAATATTTTGAGGATTAAGATTTTGATCTGACGCAGCGATTGGCGAAAAGCAATGCTTTCGCTCGAACACGAGTAAGGCCTGATGAAGGCTTTGGATAGATTTCATATCATCTGGTGAGGCAGAAATGGAACTTTCTAAGAAAACCAAGGCCCAACTTATTAAAGAAATAGGTGAATTGCGCAGACAGAATAGCGAATTGAAGCTGCTAAGGAACGACCTTGAGCAGACGCGTAAGGAAATGAGCGAGATGGAAAGGCTGTTTGATGGGACATTAGACAATCTGCGCACCTTTATCGCGATTCTGGAGCCCGATGGTAAAGTCATAACTGTTAACAATACTTCATTGATTGCCGCCGGAATCGAGTTGGAGGACGTCAAGGGAAAGATGTTTTATGACACTTACTGGTTTGAACACTCCATCGATGACAGACAGGAGATCAAGAAGGACATCGAGAACATAAGAGCGGGAAAGCCTTTTGAACGTGAGATGAAATTTCAGATGGCTGACAGATCTCTGGGATGGATTGAGTTCAGCATGCATCGGATCTTTGGCGACCGAGGAGGAATTAAGTATCTGGTGGCCGAAGGACGTCCAACCACCGATAGAAAGCGAGCAGAAGAAAAACTGAGAGAGTCCGAAGAGAGATATCGCATGTTATTCCAGAGTTCTCCTGATTCGATAGCCATGGTCGACAGAGACGGAGTGTTTCTTACCGTCAATTCCGCCATGGCGAAAGATTTCGGCAGCACCATAAGCGAATTGATCGGGAGAAGACTATCTGAAGTGGCGCCGGAAGAGGTCGCAGCTCACCGGGTGGGTGTTGTAAAAAAAGTCTCTGATGAGGGTCAAATCCAGGTCTTCGAGGACAAGAAGGAAGGGGAGTATTTCCACAACATAGTCGTTCCCGTAATAATACCGGGGCAGAAGGATACTATCCAAGTTATTTCGCGAAACATTACCGCAAGAGTAATGATGGAGAAGGAATTAAAGCTATCCCTGGAGGAAAAGGCCCACAGTCATCGACTTCTATTGGCTCTAAGCCAGGCCGCCTATGCGGTGCAGCGTGCAGGCTCACCGCAAGAGGTCTATCGAACCGTAACGGACGAACTGGTCGGTCTGGGATATCAGGCCTTGATCTTTACTCTGACCTCTGAACGGACCCACCTGGCCGTATCATATCTGACTTTCAAGAAGTCGCAGATACAAGAGGTGGAACGACTGACCGGACTTTCAGTGCGGGGCCATCAGTTTCCAGTTGCCCCCGGCAGCTTTTTTCAGCTAATTCTTGATGAAGGAGCAACTACCTATACTGAATCGCTGGAAAATCACATTATGGAGGCCCTGCCCGGACCAAAGCGCCATCTGGCCAAAAGGGTGTCGGTCCTTCTCGGGCTGCAACAATGCATTCTTGCCCCACTAAATGTCAGCAGAGAATTCTATGGCCTTCTGGTCGTAACAGGATACGGTCTGACCGGATCCGATGTACCAGCCGTGTCAGCTTTCGCCAATCAGACTGCCATAGCCATTGACAATGCACGTCTCATAGACACGGTTACGAAACATAGAAGAGACCTGCAAAGGCTGTCAGCCCAAATCATTGACGGACAGGAAGCCGAACGCAAGAGAATCTCTCAAGAACTCCACGATGAACTCGGGCAAACTCTGACGGCAATCAAGATTAACCTTGCAGCGATCGAAAAAAAATTACCCCGACGACATTCGCCAGTAATCAAGGAGAGATTGGCAGAGGCGAATTTGCTTGCCGAACAGACATTGGAACAAGTCCGTGAACTGTCTCTTGATTTAAGACCTACCATGTTGGACGACCTAGGGCTTGAGCCCACGTTGCGCTGGCATGTTAACCGATATGCAAGGAGACTGAATGTCAGGGCCGTGTTTGAAGCCGTTGGACTGGAGGAAAGACTTAGTGCGGAGATAGAGACAGTCCTTTACCGCACAGTGCAGGAGGCATTGACTAATGTGGCCAGGCATGCCCGCGCCAACACGGTACGCATATGCCTGGAGCGTAAGAATTCCAGAGTCACGGCCCTGATTGAAGACAACGGAAGAGGTTTTGATGTTCAGGATGTTGAAAACTCCGGAGTCTCAGAGCACGGGGCAGGCCTATTAGGAATACGAGAAAGGATTGCGTTCTTAGGTGGCAGTTTCGGGATACGGTCACGTCCGCACCAGGGTACCAAGCTGTCCGTTGAAATACCGCTTAGAGAGAGGAGCCGTGGATAAGATAAGAGTATTGCTGGCCGAGGATCATACTATTGTCCGTAAAGGAATTCACTCCCTTTTGGACGGAGAGACAAACATTGATGTGATAGGAGAAGCCGGAGACGGTAGAGATGCCCTCAAAAAGGTTGAGCAATTGCGTCCCGATGTTGTCGTAATGGATATCGCCATGCCGGTCCTTAATGGGCTGGAGGCCACCCGCCGGATCAAAAAACTCTTCCCGGAGATAAAGGTCCTGATCCTGACGGTCCACACCAATGAGGAGTATATCTTTCAAGTGCTGAGGGCCGGGGCCTCAGGATACTTGGTCAAGCAAGCGGCGCCGGCGGAATTGATTTCCGGAATTAAGGCCGTGTGGCGCGGCGATTCCTTCCTGAGTCCCACCATATCCAGAAAAGTCATAGAAGAGTATATCTGGAAGGCCGAATCGAAACGTGTCGGACAAAGCTACGACAACCTTACCAATCGAGAGAGAGAGGTGCTTCAGTTGATTGCCGAGGGCAAGTCAACACGAGAAATTGCTGATTTGCTTTGCGTCAGCGTGAAGACTGTTGAGACACACCGTGCGCATCTCAGGGATAAGCTGAATATCCATAGCACGGCGGAATTGACCAAATACGCCATTCGTACCGGGATGACTAGCCCGGAGCAGTAGCTCCGGCTCAAGGTCTCGTGTCCCGGTTCGTCAGCCAGGTCAAATCGTTTCCTCACATGCCCAAAACCCATGCTGAAGGCCCCGGCATGCACAGGGATTTCTCCCCAGAAAATCAGAGATTCCCTGATAGACAAGACCTACCCCACCGTATATGTAAAGCATGTACATGTGCAGCTTGCAGGAGGCTGCCATCAACGCCGGAGCCAAACCTTAGAGAACAGTGAAATTTCGGGTGGAAGAAAGATGTAAACTTTGCACGCTGCGAACAATTCAATGAGGTGAAGGAGGAAGCTATGGAAAAGAAGAAGTATGATATTGTTATAATTGGTGGAGGCCCGAATGGGCTTACTGCTGGCGCGTATTTGGCCAAGGCGGGTCAGAAGGTTCTTATTGTTGACCGACGGGGTGAATTGGGAGGGGCGTGTGCTACTGAAAACGCAAGCTCCATGCCTAACTTCATGCACAATGTCCATGCCGTCTATCATCCAATGGTAGACTATGCGCCTGTCTACGGCGACCTCGGTCTGGAAGAATACAACCTGGAGCACATTTATCCTTCCCTTCAATTTGCCATGCCATTTAGAGACGGAAGCTGTCTATGCATTTACACTGACGTAGATAAGACCGTAAAATCCATACAGAAGTTCTCCAAAAAGGACGCGGAGGCATATAAGGAGGTCTTCGCGAATTCCAAGAGAGTAATGGAGGAATTCATTGGACCGGCTACATATTATCCTGCTGAACCTGCCCTGGATGCAGTCGCCAAGATGCAGAAATCGGAAGTCGGAAGGGAGGTCATTGAGTGGGGCGAAAAAAGCGCCCTTGGTTTCGTAAATGATACATTCGAAAATGAGAAAGTAAAGGCCTTGATGCTTTCTACTATCTGTATGTGGGGACTGGACCCTGAAGAAGAGGGGCTGGGATATCTGATTCCTCTCTACATCAACCGTGCAGCGAATTATAGGATAGTAAGACATGGTTCCCATTCTCTGCCCCAGGCCCTTAACAAGGTATTTATTGAAAACGGCGGCAATGTCTTTTCACCCAGGAGGGTGACGAAAATCATTGTTGAAGGAGGGGAAGCCAAAGGTATCGAGCTGGGGGACGGCCTCACAATAGAGGCCGAGACGGCGGTCGTCAGCACTCTGGATACGCATCAGACCTTTTTTGGCTTAGTGGGGGAAGACAAACTGGACGCAGACTTTATAGAATCCCTTAACGCGTGGAAGTGGGAGCACTGGAGTTTCCTGGGTGTCCACCTGGCCCTGCAATCGGCACCTGAGTTTAGTATTGTGTCTAATAATGGAGGTATCGGAAACGCCCTGATTTATATCCTGGGGTATGAAAGTCACGAAGACTTTGTGAAGCAGTACAAGGAAATAGGGCAAGGTATTGTGGATCCAAACGGTGGGTTCAACTGTTCTTTTCCGACTGTTCATGACCCCAGCCAGGCCCCCCCCGGAAAGCACGTGGGGATCATTAACAAGATGGTGCCGTTTAATCTGAAGGATGGCGGGACAGACCCCTGGAATACGTATCGACCCCGCCGGGAGTTTGGGAAGCAGTGTCTTGAAGTGCTCCGGAGGTATGCCCCCAACCTTACGGACGATTGTGTACGGTTCATGTTTATGTCCACTCCTTTAGACATAAAGAATAAGTTCTTGGACATGGTTGACGGCTCCATAAAGCAAGGTGCTTACACTGCCTTGCAGATGGGATACAACCGGCCCAACTCAGAATGTTCCAGGCATAGAACACCCATAAATAATTTGTTTCTGGGCGGGGCGTGCACCTATCCCGGAGGCACCGTACTATTGGGCTCCGGATATCTGGCGGCCAATGCAGTAGTTGAAGACAAAGGGATAAATAAGTGGTGGAAAGAGCCTGAAATGGTAACACGCGCAAGGGAAAAGGGACTGTTGTAAGGACGTTTCCCGGAATACCTTTACTAATCCAGATCTACGAATCCGGAACTGGGATTCACCTTTTTAGGGAGGAGATAAAAGATGGCAGACAAGAGTTTTGACGTAGTAATGGTTGGGGGAGGAAGCAACAGCCTGGTTACGGCCATGTACCTTACCAAGTTTGGCGGACTTGAGGTGGGGATATTCGAGGAAAGGCATGAACTCGGTGGAGGCTGGAGCACCGAAGAACCGGTAGGCGGATACATGGCAAACTGTTGCTCCACCGCCATGTGCGATTGGTACTGGGAGCCGATCATAAGGGACATCCCGGAGTGGGTGGATTACGGCGCTCGAACCGCCTATACCAAGGTAGCTAATGTGGTCGTCTTTTCCGAGGATCAGTCTTGCCTTACCTTTTACCGTGCCGGGGGTGTGGATCCCGATCAGACACAGACCGCCAAGGAGATTGCCCGGTTTTCCCAAAAGGATGCCGACACCTGGCTCTGGTTGTGGGATAAATACAAGAATGTATGGGAAGAATACACGAAGGAATGGTGGTGGAACCCTGCCCAGCCCTTTGGTGTGCAGGATGGTATGGATAAACTGATTGCCGACCCCAACTCGGGTGTAGACCCCTTGTGGCTCATGATGAGCCCCATGCGAGTCTATAAAGACCTTTTTGAGAGCCCCGAGATGAGGATAGCCTTCCAAAGGCCGAACCAGTCCTTCGGAATCAACACATCCGAAGGTGGGTCCGGGTTCCATGCCCTTATGAATACGGTGTTTTCAAACCCCAACTGGCGTTATGTAATCGGGGGCACCCATCAGTTGGCCCATGCGGCCCAGAGAGTGATAGTGGAAAACGGGGGCAAGGTATTCACGAAGCATCCGGTCAAGAATGTGATTATTGAAAACGGCAAGGCGAAAGGGATAAGGCTTCAAGACGGCACTGAGATTGAGGCGAGGAAGGCTGTAATCACGCAAGTTAATCCCTCCCAGCTTGTGCATAATATGATCGGGAAGGAGCACTTAAGCGAAAAGCTTGTAAGGAGAGTGGACAATCTGGAGAGCTGGTTTATCAACATAACATGGTATACGTGGGCATTGAAGGAAAGGCCTCATTATCTTGCGGAGGCCTTCAATCCTGATATATGGGAGATGGGCACGTGCTTTATAATGACTGACAGGGACAGTGAAGAATATATGGTGAGGGATAATATCGAAAGGCAGCTTGGGATAAAGCCCTCCAAATTGAACCTTACATGCGTCGCGCATGGATGGCATGCCGATGATCTAATTGCGCCGGATGATGTTCAGTTTAATATCCTCACGGAGCAGTTTATACTCCCTGATTATTTGATGACAGACGATGAGTGGAAGGAATTCGAGCAGACTCACGCCGAGGAGGTCATTGCGCTGTGGGAGAAATATGCCCCCAATATGACCTGGGATAATGTGATCGGTTTTAATCCCATAACACCTCACTACACCGCCAATTTTGCCAAGAATTTCGGTCCTGCCGGTAACTGGGGCGTCATTGACATGTGTGCCCCGCAGATGGGGAGATGCCGGCCAATTCCCGAACTTGCCGCCCACAGGACCCCCATAATGAACCTCTATGGCAATGGCGCGGCCTGGCACCCCATGCCAGGTGCCCATGGTATGCAAGGGTATAACTGCTATAAGATCGTATCTGAGGATCTGGGTTTAAAGCAGCCCTGGAAGGAAATAGGGGCTCCATGGTAATCAGGGTTGAATAACCCCCTTGCACCAGGTGTGCACATACTGGTATCCACTAATCCCGAATCCATATAGATTAGACCCGTGGAGAACCTCCTATGAATCCTCTTCGATCGATCTTCCTGTCGCAAACAAAGGGAACCAGTATGTCTATTTCATTTCAACATAATAGCTCAATAAAAGGCGGAAAGCGATTCAGGCCCGATTATGCGCTCCGGGCCGCAAATCCCCGGCATAAGACGCCACACCAGGCCAAATAAAGGTATGTGTGTGGCGTATTGTGCCAGGATGTGAGTCTTCCCGGTTGTTGAGAATCTACATTTCAACCATCCAGACGGTCATAATTAGTGTCTGAAAGCAAACTAGGATTTTTCGTTCAGATCAAGGGAGACGAAGATTTTAACCGCAGGAATACATTGAGTATTTCGAGGATTAAAATCTAAGTATGACGCAGATATGGACGAAAAAGACAGTTTTCGTTCGGGCACTAATTACGTACCAAGAAACAGATGAATCAGGCAAGTCCAGCCTCGGTTCGTGCGCTAGTATTTGGTGACCGCGTCCACAAAAGGCAAGCACAAAACCAGAATTCCGGTACTTGCCCTTATCCCCTCCCGAAACGAGGATAAGGGTGTGGGGCTGCAGGATATCTGATAAAGGCGCTCTCATTGGCATTCACAAGAAAGATGTTATGAATAATTGTGTCTTGATTTAGTTTCGTGATGGCCCACAAGATGGGTTTTCGGAGGCTATGAGCGACGCAAAAAACTGAAAGGAGGGTTGTTGATGGCAGACAAAAGCTATGATGTTGTGATGGTGGGAGGCGGGAACAAGGCCCTTGTGGCTGCGATGTATTTGACGAAATTTGCCGGGCTGAGCGTGGGGATCTTCGAGGAGAGGCACGAATTGGGGAGCGGATGGTCCAGCGAAGAGCCTTCCCCTGGTTTTGTCGGCAATACCTGCTCCAACTTCCATATGGGGTGGTATCACGCACCGGTTTACTGGGATATTCCAGAATTCAAGGATTACGGAGCAAGATATGCCATCCATCCAATCAATACGGCCACGGTCTTTGAGGACCATACCTGCTTTGCCCAGTTTTCGGCCTTCGAACAGGTGGACCCCACTCAGGAGAGGACTGCCGAGTTGTTGAGCAGATTTTCCAGAAAGGACGCGGACACCTACCTATGGATCTGGGACAAGTGTGTACAATACTGGCTCCCGGCCATGCTGGAATGGATGTACAACCCGGCAAAGCCTTCTCGTGAACCTGATGCCATGGACAGGCTCTTTATGGATCCCAATGCAGGTATCGATCCCCATTGGCTGATTTTGAATCCTGTCCAGCTCTTCACTAACATTTTCGAGGATCCCCACTTGCAGGTAGGGTTCTCCCGGACACTCCAGTCTTGGGGCCTGGCTGCGGATGAGCCTGGAGCCGGCTGGGCCGGGATGGTCTCGCAGTTTCTGTGTTTTGCCTTTGATTGTCACGTAATGGGAGGCACCCATGCCCTGACCCACGCGGCCTACAGAGTGATATATGAGAACGGAGGCGAGGCGTTCACCAACAATAAGGTGGACAAGATCCTGATAGAAAACAATAAGGCCAAGGGCATTAAACTCGCGGACGGCACGGAGATCGAGGCAAAGGTGGCGGTCGTGACGTGTGTAGACCCGTATCAGCTCGTCTTTGATCTGGTGGGCGCCGAAAAGTTGGACGACATCTTGGTGAGAAAAGTGAAGCACTTGTCTATAGATTGGATAGCTATCAATTGGTACAGCTGGGCCTTTACAGAGAGGCCGAAGTGGAAATGCGAAGAGTTTGAACCATGGGTCAAGTGGGCTGCGTGCGTGAACTTCGGCTCGGTTTCAACCCTTGATGTCAACACCTTTTTGAAGGAGAGCGCCGAAAGGAGGGCAGGGATGTGGCCCTCAGACCTGAACCTCATAGTCTCTTACAACGGCGTCAATGACATAGAGAATTTCGACCAGTGCATGGGGCCTCCAGACACAAATTTCAAGATACTTACGGAGCAGTTTGTTCTTCCCGCGTTCAGGCTTACAGACGCGGAATGGAAGGTGAAGGAACGGCAGCACGCCGAAGAGGTGATAAGTCTCACAAATAAATTCGCCCCCAACGTGACGTGGGATATAGTGGCTGGCTACGTGCCTGTCACCCCATATTATACTAAGAGGCTTGCAAGAAATTTCGGCATTGCCGGGAACTGGGGAGTGATTGACAACACCCCTGCCCAGCTTGGTAAGTTCCGTCCCACTCCTGAACTGGCGGCGAATCGTGTACCTGGTATTGAACGGCTTTTTTGCACCGGAACTGCCTGGCATCCTATCAGCAACGCAAGCAGTGCTCAGGGTTACAACTGTTATAAAGCGATGGCCGAAGACCTGGGCCTCAAGAAGACATGGGAAGGTCGCGCGATTTAGGAATGAGGTGAGAATAGGAGGTCCAAATTGAAGAAAAGAATGAAGGACAAGACAAAGTTTAAGGTTTTTGCTCTTTCGATCTTTCTGGGGCTTTCACCTGTTTACAGTTTCGGGTTTGAGGATTGTTTCAATTACAGATACATCCGTAATGATATGACCAAATATGATAGGGGCTGGGAGATATTAAATGCCTTTCGGAGTAACAAAGACAATCTCATCCTCAAAAAGAGATGGCCCACGGTGAATCTGAAGCTTACCCCGACGGAGGAGAAGGCGCGTTTTGGTACAACGGGCCTTGAGGTGGCCCAAAGGACATATCTGGCGCAGCACTTTGACGGGACGGATGTCAGGATGAGTGTGGCCCTTACAGTGGAGCGTGCGCAGGGGGTGAGGAAGGTAAAGGGGTGGAGAGTGGAGAAGAACCCCCCTATGCCTGAAGAATACTTAGATCCGGCTTATCCCGAAAGCAAGAAGAAGGGTCTCGACTGGAGCATAATGGTCCATTGGACTTATCCTCCGGATATAAGGGGTTCGGGCATACTCGTTTGGAGTTACAACAATAAGGATAGGGACCAGGATACCTGGATATGGTTCCCCTCCTTGAGGAAGGTTAGGAGGCTCACGCCGGCAAACGGGGATGATTATTTGGCCGGAAGCTATAAGACTTTCTCTAATTGTATGCTGAGGAGGATCACCGATGAGGAATACCAGATCATAGGGGAGACGAAGGGCTATGTATTTTACTGCCTGACCAATTATGACTACATTGCCATGCAACACAAGTATGCTCCCCATTCCCCTGAGTTTGATCGCTTTATGAGAGGCACTATTCAACCGAGGGAGTGCTGGGTTGTAAGATCTATATCAGTGAAAGGTGGATACTGTGACTACTACAAAACGCGTATTTGGCTGGCTGACAAGGAATGGGGTTATGGTCCTTGTCTTGAGGAGTATTACAGTGAAAAGGGAAAAGCAATAAGCTCCCACCAATGGTTTTACATGAGACAGACAGGCTATGACGGGAAGATAGGTGCCACGTGGACCGCTTATGACAATGATTTAAATTTCGAGGACTGGGGATTCAGCCTGTGGAACGGCCCTGAGTGGGGGAGTGGTTATGATAATCCGGATGATTGGTTCACTTTGAGGGAGCTTCAGAGAAGCGTACCCACGGACTACATACCTTATATGCCGGTGCTCCCCCCAAGAAAACTGCTCCCGTTAGAGGATATCCTTTCTTCCAAGGAATTGCAGGAGGCTTATCGAAAAAAATTTCAAAGAAGGACTATGGAATATCCTGGGGAGCTGAGATTTTAGATTCTGTTTCCTCAATGGGGAGGATTAGGGTGGGGGCGAAGACCTCCAATCACTGTGAAGATCCATGAGAATAATAGACATTAAGGAGGCGATTCATGGCGGACAAGAGTTATGATGTAGTAATCGTCGGGGCGGGTAACAAGGGCCTGATTGCGGCCATGTACCTTACAAAATACGGTGGACTGAGCGTAGGGCTGTTCGAGGAGCGGCATGAGCTTGCCAGTGGGTGGTGCACTGAGGAGCCGGCTGGCGGATTTATGGGCAACCCCTGTTCCCAGTTCCACTATGGCTTCTATCATGTCCCCACATACTGGGACTTTCCGGAATTCAAGGATTACGGGGCCAGGTATGCCCTTACACCTGTGAATGTCGGGACGGTGTTTGACGACGGCACATGTTTCCTCCAGTTTTCGGCCTTTCCTGAGGTGGACCCCACACAGGAGAGGACGGCGGAAATGATCGGCAGGTACTCCAAAAGAGATGCAGAGACCTATCTCTGGCTCTGGCGTAAGAACATAGAGTACTGGCATCCTGCCTTTATGGAATGGGTCTTTAATCCGGCCAGGCCTGTCGGGGAGCCAGATGCCATGGACAGGCTTGTTATGAATCCTGATTCGGGGATCGACCAACACTGGTTGTTCATGACCCCTATACAACTTTTCACCTCCCTCTTTGAGAACCTGCACAACCAGGTGGCATTTTTTAGGGTAATCCAGTCCTGGGGAATAGCCCAGGATGAGCCTGGAACGGGTTTCTTGGCTCTGCTCATGATATTTCAGACCTACCCCTTTCAGTGCTATGCCTTGGGGGGGTCTCATTCCCTGGCCCATGCGGCCTACAGGGTGATTTATGAAAACGGCGGCGAGGTAATTACCAACAAGAAGGTAGATGAGGTCATCGTAGAAAACGGAAAGGCCAGGGGCATAAAACTAGCCGACGGCACCGCAGTTGAGGCAAAGGCTGCGGTCCTGACAAACGTGGGTCCCCATCAGCTTGTCTTTGACCTGCTTGGCCCGGGGAAGGTCGACGCGGCCATAGGCAGGAAGGTGAAACACCTCATCAGGGACTGGATAGCCATCGCCTGGTACAGTTGGTCGTGGACGGAGAGGCCCAAGTGGAAGTGTGAGGAATATGAGCCATGGGCAAAGTATTGTGCAGCCATGTGTATGGGAGGAACGGCCACTCTGGATGTGGACACCTTCAGGACGGAGAGTAGTCAAAGGCGAGCCGGTATCTGGCCGACGGAGACGAACCACCTGGTCTCCTACATGGGGGTTAACGAGGTGGAGGATTTTGACCAGTGTATGGCCCCGCCTGATTACGGCTTCAGGATCCTGACGGAGCAGTTTGTGCTCTCCGCGGACAAGCTCTCCGACGAGGAATGGAAGGCGAGGGAGAGGCAGCATGCAGAGGAAGTCATTGCCCTTACTAATAAGTACGCGCCCAATGTGACCTGGGATATAGTCAATGGCTACCTGCCCGTAATGCCCCATTATACTGCGAATCTTGCCAGGGATTTCGCGCCTACGGGATCTTGGGCACACGTAGACCACCAGAGTTCTCAGGTGGGTAAGTTTCGTCCGGTCCCCGAGCTTGCGGGAAATCGAGTTCCCGGGATAGAGGGGCTCTATTGCACCGGCACCGGATGGCATCCGTATGCCGGCGCATTCAGTTGCCAGGGCTACAATGCCTACAAGGTGATGGCTGAGGATCTGGGCCTGAAAAAAACCTGGGAAGGTCGTATGTTTTAGGAAGGAGGTTCGAATATGGTGCATTATATGGAAAATTGGTCTGTAGAGGCCAAGAAAGGATACGACGGCTGGTCTGAGGCAACAAAAAAGACCCTTTCCTACCCAGTCATAAAGGAGTCCTGGGGCAAGAGGGAATTTGATGTGGTGATAATAGGCGGAGGGCCAAATGGTCTGGTGGCCGGTTGTTATCTGGCTCGGGCCGGCCTTAGGGTAGCGATAACGGACAGAAGAAATGAGCTTGGAGGAGCTGTGGTGACTGAGGTCCCCAGACAGGGTGGATTCAGGCACAACGTGCACGCGGTCTATATGCCTATGGTGGACTACGCGCCCGCTTACAAAGACCTGGAGCTTGAGAAATATGGCCTCGAGCATGTACACCCGGAAGTCCAGTTTGCCATGAGTTTTTCCGACGGCAGTTCCTTGTGTATCTACAGTGACCTGGAAAGGACCGCCAAGTCGTTTGCCAAGTATTCTGAAAAAGATGCCAAGGCTTACAGGGATTTTTATTTAAGGGCACAGAAGATGATGGACGATTTCATCGCGCCCGCCACCTATGTTCAGCCGATCCCTGCACTGGATCAGCTACCCATGCTTGAAAGGGCGGAATGGCACAGGGAGATGAATGAACTTACCGAGAAGACACCCCTCCAGTTTGTGGATGACCTGTTTGAAAACGAAAAGATCAAGGCCCTGATGTTGTATGTGATCTGCATGTGGGGTATGGATCCCAATCAGAGCGGGGTGGGTTATCTGATTCCCTTGTATGTGAATCGGGCCTCCAACTATCGGCTGGTGGTACATGGTTCGCATCAGCTTCCGCAGGCCATGGCAAGGGACTTTATGACCCATGGCGGCAGGATATACTCGCCCTATGCAGTAAAGTCGATAGAGGTTGAGGGTGGAGTGGCCAGGGGTGTACAGCTGGACGACGGTCCTTATCTTGAGGCCAAGATAGGCGTCATAAGCACCCTTGATACTCAACAGACTTTTTTGAATCTTGTCGGAGAGGGCAATCTTGACAGTGATTTTGTGGACTCTGTCAAGAGTTGGATGTGGGAACACTGGAGTCTTTTCGGTGTCCATATGTGTCTATACGAGGCCCCTCAATTCGTCTCCGCCAAGGACAATCCGGATGTGGAAAAGGCCTTTGTCCATGTGCTTGGTTATGAGACTGCAGATGACTTTGTCATACAGCAGCAGAAGATAGCAAGCGGCGAATTTGACGATAATTCGGGTTTCAATTGTTGCTTCCCGACGTTATTTGATCCTTCGCAGGCCCCGGCAGGCAGGCATACAGGCTCCATCTCCTGCATGGTCCCTTATAACTTGAAAGAAGGCTATGAGAAGTGGTTAAGGTATTTGTTCAAGGAAGAAAGGGCCTGGATGTTGATAAACAGGCTCTCCAATTATGCCCCCAATCTCAAAAACAAGGACGTGGTGAGGGACATATATCTATCTTCGCCCGTGGATGTGCGCAACAAGCTCCTTGACATGGTAAACGGCTCTATAAAACAGGGGCAATATCATCCTTTACAGATGGGCTATTTGAGGCCCAACGAGCAATGTTCGACACATCGATCTCCCGTAAAGGGCCTTTACATGGGCGGGGCCTGTACTTACCCGGGTGGTACGGTACTTTTGGGGAGTGGTTATCTGGCCGCCGACGCGGTGGTTGAGGATTGCGGTGTGGGAAAATGGTGGCGGGAGACAGACATGGTGAAAAGGGCAAAAGAGCAAGGTTTTCTTTAAATCTAAAAAGGAATCACTGGTGTCCAAGGTAGTCTGAAAAAGTCTTTTTTTGCTAGGAAAGTAGCTGGTTTCACGGAAGGCACTTACGGAACAAAAGTGCCAGAAGATGACAAAAGACAAAGGAGGCGTTCCATGGCAGACAAAACTTATGATGTTGTGATCGTTGGAGGAGGCAACAAGGCCCTTGTTTTGGGGATGTACCTCACCAAGTACGGCGGGCTGGACGTGGGCATATTCGAAGAGAGGCATGAGCTTGGCACAGGCTGGTGCACTGAAGAGCCCGCGGGCGGATTCATCGGCAACCTATGTTCAAATTTCCACTATGGCTACTATCATATCCCCACATATTGGGACTTCCCTGAATTCATAGATTACGGGGCAAGGTATGCAATAACACCGGTTACATTTGGAACTGCATTTGACGATGAAACGTGTTTTCTCCAATTTGCGGCCTTTCCCGAGGTAGACCCGACGCAGGAGAGGACGGCAGCCCTGATAAGCAGGTTTTCGGAAAGAGATGCCGAAACATATCTTTATCTCTGGGAAAAGAGCATGAAATACTGGACTCCTGCCTGGAATGAATGGGCCTTTAATCCTGCAAAACCACTTAATGAACTCGATGCCATGGAAAAGATGATCATGAATCCCGATGCCGGCGTCGATCCCCACTGGATGTTGATGACTCCCGTCCAGCTCTTTGCGTCCCTGTTTGAAGATCCCCATCTCAAGGTTGCGTTTTTCAGGACGATTCAGTCCTGGGGGTTTGCCATGGATGAGCCAGGGTCCGCCTTTCCCGCACTGCTTATGATATTCCAGACCATGCCGTTCCAGGTATATTCGATTGGAGGGACGCACTCCCTGGCCCATGCCGCCTACAGGGTGATATACGAAAACGGCGGCGAGGTAGTAACAAACAACAAAGTGGACAAGATCATTATGAATAACGGGAAGGCGACCGGCATAAGGCTTGCCGATGGCACGGAAGTAGCGGCCAAGGTAGCGGTCGCAACCGACGTGGATCCCTACCAGCTTGTCTTTGACCTGATTGGTCCTGAAAAGCTCGATCCAATTATAAGCAGGAAGGTGGAAGTCCTTTCCAGGGACTGGATAACCATTATATGGTATCAATGGGCCTTCAATGAAATGCCAAGGTGGAAATGCGAGGAATTTGAACCCTGGGCCAAGTATACCGGATGGTTTACCTTTGGCAAGAGTTCCCAACTGGATGTAAATGCCTTTATCAGGGAGAGCGCCGAGAGGAGGGCCGGCATATGGCCGACCGAGTTGAATACCGGGGTCTCTTATATGGGCGTAAACGAGGTGGAGGATTTTGATCAATGTCTGGCCCCTCCAGAGGTGGGCTTCAAGATCCTGACAGAACAGTTTGTGCTCGCCGCCTGGAGGCTTTCAGATGAAGAGTGGAAACAAAGGGAAAGGGCGCATGCCGAAGAG